>CAJKXC010000010.1 GCA_905203765.1 uncultured Bacteroides sp. | reverse complement strand
TGCCGGGTATCTGAATGACGATGCGCTTGCTGCGCTTTCCTTTTACTTTTACCAGAATTCCTTCCACGCCGTCGAACACTCCGCCGTGCACGCGGACTTTATCGCCCCGCGTAAGACAGACTTCCTCGGGTTTGTAGTAGGTGAGATCCTCTTCGTAGTGGCTGGCAACGCGGATGAATTCCTGCATCTGGCTGTCGGGCACAACAAGTAGTATCCGCCCGTTGCCTTCTCGTTGGGTGATGTATTGCAGATAGGAATGTTTGGCTTTGAATTCGGTCAAGGCGGACTGGGTGGCGTGTACAAAGACGAGGTTTGACACTGCGGGAGCGAGTACACGTTCTTTTCGCCCTTGTTGCTCCTTTACGGTGTAGCACATGGGGATGAAATTCTCTATACCCGCCTTTTTTAGTTCCTGCTGTGCCAACATTTCCCTTTTATAAGCATACATGGCGTACCAAACGCAGTTTTCTTTACCAATATTTTCCGCAGTCTTTTGCATTCCTTAGTGCTGAATAAGATGTTGATTTGCTCGCATACGTGCATAGTCTGGGGACCTTAACCTCTATGCATTGCATTGATATTAAGTGATTTACGCTGAGTTTTATCTATATGCATCTTTTAACTTTTGTGTTCTCTCTTAGTAAGAGAGAGCACAAGCGTTTAATATGCAGATAATCAGCTTTTTAATAAGCTAAAGAATGTTAACTATGACTTAATTGTGCATATATTCGGAAAATCGTGTAATGATTTATAGAAATATATGGTTTTGTTGGATATTTAAATATTTAGTCGTTCTAATAATTTTATACGATTATAACTCATTGATATTCTATATTTTGAGATATAGATCAAGATGTGTTTGAATCTTTTTTCTTGGTTAATATTTGGATATTCCAATGCTTGTTTATACATTTGTCTGCTATAAGTGATCTTTCTTACTAAGAGAGAACACAAATGTTATTTCTTCTAAACTTCACGTTTTTTTTGTGTTCGTAATAGGCCAAATGACTGAATAGTTTTCGGCCAAATGACTGAATGAATTTCGGCCAAATGACTGAATGCAGAATATTGTTTCCTTTATTTTGTTCCAAAACGTAGGCAAAAGGTTACTTTTTCTTGGGAATCTCTCTGTGAAATTTGCGTAATCTGTGGTAGGATTTTTTGCGTATCTGCCTAAAAATGCCGAATATTGTACTCGAATTCTATAAAGCCCAAATAATCATGACTCGAGTATCTGTCGCAGGCATTGTACTACTGTGTGTTTTATGTATAACTTCTTGTAAACCAAAATCAGAACAAAGTTCCGGTGAATCGGATTCTGCAACAGAGTATGCTGCTACTGTGATGGATTCGGCGACTGTCGTCGTGCCCGTTTATGCCAAGGGATATTCGGTGAAATATCTTCCCGGGAACGTGCGCCTGGTAGACTTGTGCGACCCGCAGAAGGAAAGCGGCAATACTTTTCATTATGCTTTGGTGCCGAAGGGTACGAAGCCGGAAGGTATTCCCGCCGACTATACGGTGATAGAAACTCCGGTGAAGCACGTCATCTGCATGACGTCCCTGCAACTTTCCAACTTTATCCGGCTGGATGCCTGCGACTATGTGGTGGGCATTACCAGCACGCGCCACCTCTTCAACAAAGAGATGAACGAACGGTTGAAGTCCGGCAAGACCGCCAAGATAGGCATCGAAGGCAACTTCGATAACGAAGTGATAATGAGCGTGAACCCCGATGTTATCTTTATCTCGCCCTTCAAACGCGGCGGATACGACGCCATGCGCGAGATAGGCATTCCGCTGGTGCCGCACCTGGGATATAAGGAAATGACTCCGCTGGGACAGGCGGAATGGATAAAATTCATCGGAATGTTCATCGGACAGGAAGCGGAAGCCAATGCCCGCTTTGCCGCCATCGAAAAAAGATATAACGAACTGAAAGAGCTGGCGGCAAACGTGAAGAAGCGTCCGGTAGTGTTCAGCGGCGAGATACGCGGCGGCAACTGGTATGCAGTGGGCGGGAAGAGTTTCCTTGCCGAACTGTTCCGCGATGCGGGCGCCGACTACTTCCTGAAAGATGACCCGCGTTCGGGCGGCGTCACCCTGGACTTTGAAACCGTATACAGCCAGGCGGAGAGTGCCGACTACTGGCGAATTGTGAACAGCTACGACGGCAGCTTCTCGTATGATGCCCTGAAACAGCTCGATCCACGTTATGCCGACTTCCGTGCCTTCCGCGATAAAGGCGTTATATACTGCAACATGCGCGAGCAGCCTTTCTACGAAAGTATGCCGATGGAGCCGGAAATTGTACTGGAAGACCTGATTCATGCCTTCCATCCTGCACTGTTACCCGATTATACCCCTAAATATTATGTCCGCCTGAAATGATGAAAAGACCTACACTGCTGTTGATGTTGCTGCTGCTGGCATCTATCTTTCTGTTTTTCCTGCTGAACCTGTTGCTGGGCTCGGTGCATGTTCCGTTCCGTTCGGTGTGGAATATCCTGTGGGGGAATACGGATGAATCGGTGATTTGGCAGAACATCATCTGGAAGTCGCGCGTGCCGCAGGCACTGACGGCATTGGTGGCGGGAGCAGGGCTTTCGGTGAGCGGACTGCAAATGCAGACCGTGTTCCGCAATCCGCTGGCAGGCCCCTCGGTACTGGGTATCAGTTCGGGCGCCAGCCTGGGCGTGGCGTGCATAGTATTGCTTTCGGGCGCTATGGGCGGCGTGGCATTGAGCCGGCTGGGATATATGGGAGAGGTGGCATTGTCCATTGCTGCCATTATCGGCGCACTGGCTGTGATGGCACTCATCGTCTATGTATCGCAGAAGGTGAAAGGAAATGTGACGCTGCTGATTATCGGTGTGATGATAGGCTACGTGGCAAGCGCTGTGATAGGCGTGCTGAAATACTTCAGCGTGGAAGAGGATATACGTGCGTACGTGATATGGGGGCTGGGCAGCTTTGCCCGTGTCTCCGGCGACCAGATGATACTGTTTGTGTGCATCATGGCAACGCTGCTGCCGTTGTCGTTCCTGCTGATAAAGACGATGAACCTGTTGCTGCTGGGCGATGGCTATGCACGCAACCTGGGGCTGAACATCAAGCGGGCACGCCTGCTGGTGATTTCCTGTTCGGGGGTGCTGGTGGCGATAGTAACGGCATATTGCGGGCCGATTATGTTTATCGGACTGGCGGTTCCCCACCTCTGCCGTGCCATCTTCCATACTTCGGACCATCGGATACTGATGCCCGGTACGCTATTGGTAGGTGCTGCGCTGGCGTTGGTCTGCAACTTGATAGCCCGTATGCCGGGCTTTGAGGGAGCGCTGCCCGTCAACTCCGTGACGGCGCTGGTGGGTGCGCCGGTGGTGGCTTCCGTACTGTTTAACAAGAGAAAAGGTGAAATCAATGAATAAAGAGACCATACATATAGAGAACCTTTCCATCGGCTATCCCGGCAAAGGGGATGTGAAGGTGGTGGCAGACGGCATCTGTGCCGGAATCAATAGTGGCGAACTGACGTGCCTGCTGGGTGCCAATGGAGTGGGGAAGTCCACCTTGCTCCGCACGTTGTCTGCTTTCCAGCCCAAGCTGGGCGGAGAGATACGCATCCAGGGAAAAGAGATAGGGGAGTACACCGACAAGCAACTGTCGCGCGTCATCAGCGTGGTGCTGACGGAGAAGTGCGACATCCGCAACATGACCGTGACGGAACTGATAGGGCTGGGACGCAGCCCCTATACCGGTTTCTGGGGAACCCTCTCCAAAGACGACAAAGCGGTGGTGGATCATGCCATCTCCCTGGTAGGCATTCCCCACCTGGCGCATCGCATGGTGCACACGCTGAGTGACGGCGAGCGCCAAAAGGTGATGATAGCCAAAGCCCTTGCCCAGGAAACTCCCGTGATCTACCTCGACGAGCCCACCGCCTTCCTCGACTTCCCCAGCAAGGTGGAGATGATGCAACTGCTGCACCACCTCAGCCGGAAGACGGACAAGACCATCTTCCTCTCCACCCACGACCTGGAACTTGCTTTGCAGATAGCCGACAAAATATGGCTGATGGATAAGGCAAACGGCGTGACGATCGGTACTCCCGAAGACCTCTCCCTGAACGGCAGCCTGAGCAACTTCTTTGCCCGCAAAGGCATTGTCTTCGATCTGGAAACGGGATTGTTCAGGGTGGATAATGAATATACGTCGCAGATACGCCTGGTAGGACACGGGCAGAAGTATGCCATGGTGCGCAAGGCATTGCAGCGGAACGGCATCCTGGCAAACCGTAACATCGAATCGGACATTTATATAGAAACCGGAGACCTGAAAGGGGGAGAAAACTTTGTGATTCATCTGCCGGGCAAGGAGCCGGTAGAAGTGCTGTGCATTGACGAGCTTCTGGAAATTGTTCGGTCGATAAACAGAGATTAGAACTGTTTGTGACTCCTTGATTATCAGCCCGACATCGCGGTTAAATATCATTAAATACAAGGGCCTTTGCTTTCCTGCTTGCAAATAATTTCTATATTTGTAATAATTTCAACTTTAAAAGCAATAGTATGGACAAGCAGAAGAAACTAACAACAGAAGTCGGTGCGCCCGTATCGGACAACCGTAACTCCCAGACCGCAGGTTCTCGCGGGCCTATCATGATGCAAGACACCTGGCTGATGGAAAAATTGGCCCATTTCGATCGAGAGGTTATCCCCGAACGACGTATGCACGCCAAGGGTAGCGGCGCTTTCGGAACTTTTACTACGACGCACGATGTAACCCGCTATACGTGTGCAAAGCTCTTTTCGGAAATTGGTAAAAAAACAGATCTGTTTGTCCGCTTCTCTACGGTGGCAGGCGAACGCGGCGCTGCCGATGCAGAACGCGATATCCGCGGCTTTGCTATCAAATTCTATACGGAAGAAGGCAACTGGGATCTGGTAGGAAACAACACCCCTGTATTCTTTATCCGCGACCCGATGCAGTTCCCCGATTTGAACCATGCCGTGAAGCGTGACCCCAAGACCAACCTGCGCTCACCGCAGAACAACTGGGACTATTGGACTATGCTGCCCGAGGCTCTGCATCAGGTGACAATCGTCATGTCCGACCGTGGTATTCCGGCATCCTATCGCCATATGCACGGCTTTGGCAGCCATACTTACAGTCTGATAAACGGAGATGGCGCCCGTGTATGGGTGAAATTCCATCTGCGCACGCAGCAGGGCATCAAGAACCTGACCAATGAAGAGGCCGCAGATATTATTGCAAAAGACCGTGAAAGCCATCAACGCGATTTGTTTGAAGCCATCGAGCGCAAGGACTTCCCGAAATGGACGCTGTACTTCCAGATTATGACGGAAGAGCAGGCGCTGAATTATAAAGAGAATCCGTTCGATATCACCAAGACGTGGAGCCATAAAGACTTTCCGCTGATAGAGGTGGGTGTGATGGAACTGAACCGCAACCCTGAGAATTACTTTGCCGATGTGGAGCAGGCTGCTTTTGCACCGACTCACCTGGTGCCCGGCATCGGTTTCTCACCGGACAAGTTGCTGCAAGGACGCCTCTTCTCTTATGGAGATGCGCAGCGTTACCGCTTGGGAGTGAACCACGACCAGATCCCCGTGAACCAGGCACGCTGCCCTGTGCATAGCTATCATCGCGACGGCATGATGCGGGTGGATGGCAATTACGGCGCTACCAAAGGCTATGCCCCCAATGGCTTCGGCGAATGGGAAGAACAGCCCGAATACCGCCATCCGGCTCTGCCTGTAGACGGTGCTGTAAATCATTACAGCCCTTACGAGGACAGAACGGACGATTGTTTCTACCAGCCGGGCGACCTTTACCGCCTGATGACGAAGGATAAGAAACAGGCGCTCATCAGCAATACCATAGCCGATATCATGCCCGTGACGGACAACGTAAAATACCGTCATGCCGCGCATTGCTATCTGGCGGATAAGGATTACGGCACGCGTCTTGCCGAAGGGCTTCACCTGGAACTGAAACGGGTGGAAGAACTTGCCGCCATGAGCGAGAAAGACCGCTTGTGGGCTACGCGGGATATGTAATCAGCCATCTTTCTTCGGACTGCAAGGATAAGCAAACGGGATTTTCCCTATCTTTGCAGTCTGAAAAAAGAAGTCCTTATGATGCATCATTCGGCAAAAGACAATTACGTCCATCTGACTACGACACCGGTTCCCCGGTTGATTATCTCATTGGCCATACCGACTATTATCAGTATGCTGGTGACCTCGTTCTACAATATGGCGGATACTTACTTTGTGGGTAAGATAGATACGCAGTCGACGGCGGCGGTGGGGATTGTGTTTTCGGTGATGTCCATCATTCAGGCGGTGGGATTCTTCTTCGGGCATGGCTCGGGGAACTATATCTCGCGTAAGCTGGGAGCACAGGAGACGGAGAATGCCGAGAAGATGGCGGCTACCGGATTCTTCTATGCGTTGTTTATCGGGGCGTTTCTGGCGGTGCTGGGATTGATCTTCCTTACCCCTCTGTCGTTGGCACTGGGTTCTACCCCGACGATTCTTCCTTATACCGAACGCTATTTAGGCATCATTCTGCTGGGTGCGCCGTTTATGACGGCCTCTCTGGTGCTGAACAACCAGATACGTTTCCAGGGAAATGCAGCCTATGCCATGGTGGGGATTGTGACGGGAGCGGTTATCAATGTGGTGCTGGACCCGATACTGATTTTTGTTTGCGATATGGGTGTGTCCGGTGCGGCATTGGCTACGGTCATCAGCCAGTTTTGCAGCTTCTCCCTGCTGCTGTTTATGGGGCGCAGAGGCGGAAATATCCGAATCCGTTATAAGAACTTCACGCCGACGCTGGCATTTATCAAAGAGATTATCGGTGGCGGTACGCCTTCCCTTGCACGCCAGGGACTGGCGAGCGTGGCAACGATCCTGCTGAATGTGGCGGCGGGTGCATACGGCGATGCTGCCATTGCGGGTATGTCCATCGTGACGCGCATCGGTATGTTCATCAATTCTTTCCTGATAGGCTTCGGGCAAGGCTTTCAGCCTGTGTGCGGCTTCAATTACGGGGCGGGACTGTATGCCCGCGTGCGCCAGGGCTTCTGGTTCTGTGTGAAAGTGGGATTCTTCTTCCTGCTGGTTTGCGCGGTGGCGGGTATGGGCTATGCCGAAGAGATTGTGGCTGTGTTCCGTAAGGGCGACCCTGCGGTAATAGCGACCGGGGCGGCTGCCCTGCGCTGGCAATTCATTACCTATCCGCTGGGGGCATGGATTGTAGTCAGCAACATGATGCTGCAAACCATCCGTAAACCGGTGCGGGCAACGATCCTGTCATCCGCCCGGCAAGGCTTGTTCTTCATTCCGCTGATATTCATCCTTCCTTACTTCCTGGGACTGAAAGGGGTGGAGATGTGCCAGGCAGTGGCCGATATGTTTTCCTTCTTCCTCGCCATTCCACTGACGTGCGGAGTGCTGGCGGAGATGAAAAGGAAAGAATTGCAGGGGGCATCTTCCTGACGGACACTACCAGAAGCGATATCCCAGCGTGAAGAATGAGGCGAAGTTCTTGGGAAGGAATCTTTCATCCGTTCCATAGTCTCCGTAGTCATTTCCTATCAGCTGGTCCAGATGCTTGTTGACTTTGACGAATCCTACCTGTGCCTCGGCGCCGAAGATGAAGCGGCGGTAATCGAGCTTGAGCCCTATGGCAATGCCTGTGTCGAAGCGGTTGTTCCCCATCTTGCCGTCCAGGGCACTGCCGAAGGTGCCGACTTTGAAGCGATAGCCGGCGTCGTGGCTGCTACTGGCGTAGTCGTATATCTTGCCGGATGTCATGCCGCCTACACCCACAGCTACATAAGGGCCCACGCCCAACGAGACATGATAATCGCTTCCCAGATTGAGGCGGGCAGCTATCATGACAGGGATCTGGATATATAGCTCGTTCATATCTGCTTTGGCAACGTATTCTATTTCTTTCTTGCCGCCGATGGATACGAACTCCAGTGCCGATTGCAGCACCCAAGTCCTGTTGAGCGCATATTCTGCACCTACTCCCGCTTTGTAGGCCATCTTGGTATCACTGTTTGAGTGCTTTCCGTAGAAGTAGGACGTTCCGATGCCCGCCTTGGCGTGGAAGGACAGCGGGCTTTGTGCCATTCCTGCCAATGCAGGCAGCATCAGGCAAAGGGTGATGATAATCTTCTTCATGAGTATATTTCTCCGTTTTCAGTTATTAATAGTATGGTTAGTTCGCCGTCCGGCAGCAGAGGGGCGCAATGCCGGTGGCAGAGTTCTATCAGTAGTTTGCAGAAAGGTTCCAGGCAGCCGTGCGGAATGATGTCCCACAACTCGCGTGCCAGGTTCATACCGTCGATGGCGGCGAGTGTCTCTGCCGGGCAACCTGCCTGGCGGGCAATGTCCCGGATAAATTCCTTGTTCATGGTTACCTTCTTGCTGTGCGTGTCCAGGTTGCCTTCGGCCAGCTTCACGGCTTTGCCTATCATCACGCCGAGGGTGAGCCGGGGCAGGCTGAGTTCGGCAGCCAGTTTTATGGTTTCGCCGATGAAGTTGCCGTAGTGCACGAAGGCCTGTGCAGGTACATCGGGATAACAGGCTTTGATATACCGTTCGCTCTTGGCGCCGGAGCTGATGACAACGCGCGGACTGCCGGTGGCACGCGCCACTTCCATCGACTTGCGGATGGAGTTGACAAAGGCTTCGGACGAGAAGGGCTTCACAATGCCCGAAGTGCCGATGATGGAGATACCGCCCTCGACGCCCAGGCGGGGATTGAAGGTGCGCCGGGCTATCTCCTCTCCGCCTGGGACGGAGATGGTGATAATGAACGGATGACCCGCTACGGGGGGAATGTCGATTTGCCTAAGGCAGAGTTCCACGTTCTCCTCAATCATCCGGCGGGGCGTGGCGTTGATGGCAGATTCGCCCAAAGGCAGTCCCAGTCCGGGCATGGTGACAATGCCTACGCCTTCGCCGCCACAGACAATGAATTCGTACTCTTCTTGGGTAACCTCGTCTTCATCCATGCGGAAGGGGACGGCTACGTTGGCAGTGATTGCCATTCCGTCGGTGATGTCGGGGTCGTCGCCGGCATCTTTAATGACGGTGGCGTTGGTTTCCAGCATCCAGTCACCGTTGGGCAGATCGCTGGTGTGGGGCAGGGCCTGGCGGGGTTGCACAGGGACGTAGATTGTTTCGCCATTGGGCAGCCTGACGGGGAATTCCTCGGGGCGGGTCTTGAAGTCGAGATTGAAGAGATCCCACGCTGCTGCGACGGCTGCTGCGGCGGCGCAAGTGCCGGTGGTCAGCCCGCTGCGCAGGGGGTAGAAGTCGGGAAGCAGTTCTTCTATTTTCCGGCGCAGGCCATGAGGCCCGTCTACGCAGAGAAAGCCTTCGGGCATCTTGGGACGGCGGATGACGTAGATGTGGATGCCCAACTCCAAAGCGGCTTCTATTTTCTGTAGGAATCCGCCGGACACACCGCTTTCCTTGATAAGGATGGCCTCGGGGTGGAGTTGCTGCATCAGGCGGCGTTCGTCCTCGCCGGCGTGGTAGTAATGGAGGTGCTGTTCGGACAAACCTTCGGCACGTGCCTGTTGGCGGGAACTCTCGCGGTCGAGGATGCGGAAGTTGCAGCAACAGGAAGCGTCGGAGCCATGCCATAACGGTTTCAGACGGGCAATGCTTTGCACGCCGGTGAGGGCAAGCAGGCTGAATACTTCATTTTCTTTTATCTGCCGGATAGCGTCGGCGTAGTCATTGCACCAGGTTATTTTATCCGTTCCGCCAATCTCGAAGTAGATGCGGTTGTAACGGATGGCGGGGATGCCGGTGCGCTGTGCTACCAGGGCTACGGTCTGATGCAGTTGTTCGGCAAAGGGGTGGGCGGCGTCCACCAGCAGGCGGATGTCGTGGCGACGGCAACAGGCTTCGAGGTCAATGTCGTCCAGGGCGCCTTGCAGGCGGATACCGTTGTGCAGTGTTACTTCCTGTTCATCGCCTTTGGTGGAATAGTAGAAAGTCTTTCCGGCTTCTTCCAGTGTTTGAGCGGCGATGCGGCCTTCGGTAGTACCGCCTAAGATTAGAATCATAATAATGGGTTGTTATTTACGGAATAAATGTTTGAATTCGTGTGCATACAGGCGTGACAGCCCTTCGCGGTTGCCGATGGCTTCGCCTACGACGATCATGGTGGTCAGCGTCAGTTGGTTCTCTTCCACTATCCGGGCAAGGTCTTTCAGCACGCCGCGGAAGATGCGTTCGTCTTTCCACGTCAGGTGGTGGCAGACGGCAACGGGGGTTGTCTCGGGGTACTCCTGCAAGAGTTCTTCCTGCACCTGCCGGGCAATGCCGGCACTGAGGAAGATGCACATGGTACTTTGCGAACGTGCCAGCAAGTGCAGCTTCTCGCGGTCGGGCATGGGGGTGCGTCCTTCGCCCCGCGTCAGGATGATGCTCTGCACCTTCTCCGGTATGGTGAACTGTGACCGCAGGGCGGCGGCAGCTGCCTGAAAGGAGGAGATGCCCGGAGTGATGTGATAACTCATGCCATATAGGTCGAAGTAATTCATCTGCTCCTGGATGGCGCCGTAGATGCACGGGTCGCCCGTGTGCAGGCGTACTACGAACTTGCCACGGTCGTAGAACTCTTTCATCAGGGCGAACTGTTCTTCCAGATCCATGGATGCCGAGCTGCGTACGGTGGCTCCCGGTTTGGCACAAAGCGTCAGTTCGCGGGGCACAAGGCTGCCGGCATAGAGAATGAGGTCGGCTTTCTCCAGCATCTGCCGTCCGCGTACGGATATCAAATCAGGATCGCCCGGTCCGGCGCCCACAATCTCGATGTGGCCGCGGCGCACTACACTGATGTCCAGTGCGGCGGCTACGGTATAGTTGTCGCCCTTCTTCTTGGGCATCAGAAGTTCGGTGTTTCCGGCTGTCAACAGTGCCGCCGCCTCGCTGACGCTGGGCGTGCCCATGTGCTTCAATACCGTCTTGCTGGGATGGGGCACATCTACCTGCGACAGTTCCTGGGCGGTGTAGAAGTGAACGGGGTATTGCTTCTTGAGTGATTTCACTACCGGCTCGCCGCTCTTTGCATCGATGGTGGAGATGGAGGCGATGGCGGGCAGCATGATGCCCTGTTCCTTCAGTGTCTCCAAGATTTCCTCTTCTACTTTCCGTATGGGACCTGCCTGGCGTGCCAGACCGATGCCGAGGTGAACGGCTTGCGGCATATAGCATATCATGGATTTATCGCGGAAGTTGGGCATCCGGGGCGAAACGCAGAGTATCAGGTCAAAGCGTTCGGGTTTGATGTCTCTTTCGCGGTAGAACACCCGGACGTGGGGCGGCAGGTGTGATTCCAGCCAGTCGGTGCCTGAGTCGCGGATGGTGAGCAGCAGGGCGGTAGGCTTGCCGGCTACAAAGAGGCTGATGTGCTCGTTCATGCAGGCGCGCATCTTTTCTTCGGGTGTCTCTGCCAATTCTGCCATCAGCAGGGTGGAGGCTTCGGCATTGATGACGGGGAACCAGCCGAAACGCTTCGGGAAGGTGTCGAGTCCCCACAATCCGGTGCGGTCGCTTTGGGTGGTCACTACCGGTTCGGCGCCCAGGATGCTTGCCACTTGGTCGGTCAGTTCGTTGGCTCCGCCGATGTGGCCGGAGAGAACGGAGATGACATATTTGCCGGTGGTATCTACGCAGATTACGGCGGGGTCGGTATATTTGTTCTTTATGCACGGTGCGATGGTGCGGACGCAGATGCCCATGGCACCGATGAAGATGAAGGCGTCGTAGCGGTTGAAGTTCTCGGCGGTAAACTTGCCGGCGGATTCGATATGCGTACACCCGTCCTCGTGTCTGAGGGTGAAGATCTCGGCTTCGGTAAGCTCGTTCGATAGCGATCGGGCTATGCTCAGACCGGCTTCGGATATCAGGATAATAGCTGTTTTCATAATGGATGCGTATGTTTAGGAAAGCGTGGCTTTCATAATTTCAATGGGGTTATAATCGTTCAGGGCGATGTGCGTGGAAGGATGCAGCACCATTCCGGCGGCTTCTGCTCCGCGGATGAAGGCGGTACGGCTTTCCTCGGTCACGGAGTTGAATACGATGCAGCCCTCGGGGTGGAGCACGGTCTTTATCTTTTGCAGCATTTCGCCCAGGTGTCCGCCGTGTCCGCCTATAAAGACGGCATCGGGGCGGGGCAGGTTTCCGGGGTCTGCCGACAGGAAGTCTCCGGTAAGGGCTGTGATGCCCGGTGTGCCGAAACGGCGGCTGTTAACGTGCATCAGTTCTTCACCTTCGGGGCGTATCTCGAAGGAGACTACCGTGAGGTGGGGGAACTGCAACCGCGCTTCGATGGAAACGGAGCCGGTGCAGAAACCTATGTCCCAGAACACGCGGCGGCGGTTCAGTTCCAGCGCTTGCAGGGTGAGCAGGCGGATGGGTGCTTTGGTTATCATGCGGGCGCGTCCGTCGAGGTGGGCGAATTGTTCGTCGGGGATGCCGAAGGGACGGGCTACTGTATAGGGTGCTCCACCAGGTAAGGTGGGGGTGTCTATACAGAGCAGCAGGTTGTTGGGATGCTCGAAGGTGCCTTGTGCAGCCTCTTGGAGCGTCATGCGGCGGATGCGTTCCTTCGTGGGATGTCCGAGGTGCTCGCCTACATACATTATATAATAGGTATAGCCGTACTCCAGCATTCGGGCGGCAATGGCGGCGGGGGTATGTTCGCGGTCGGTCAGTACGCCGATCTTCGAGGTACGCTCTATCAGGGCACGGTCGAACTCCTGCCAGGGGCGGCCGGTGAGGGAGACGGTGCGCATATCGTCGTAAGGCATCACCAGCCGGTGTGCCAGCGTCTGCAAGGAGTTGAAGGCGGGGTAGAGGCGGATGTCTGCAGCCGGCAACTTCCGCCTGACGGTATTGGCGAAGCCGAAGAACAACGGGTCGCCGGATGCAAAGACGATGATGGGTTCGTCGGTCCCGCTTCCTTCAAAGGCGGCGAAGATTTCTTCGTAGCGGGCAAATACATTGTCCAGCGGCACGGTGATGGGGATCCATTCTGCTTGTGCGGGCAATAGGGACGCCACGATTTCGCGGTGCCGCACTCCGCCCGAGAAGACCTTTCCCTGTCGTATGTGCGCCCATACTTCCGGCGGGAAGAAAGGTTCCCGGCTGTCGTCCATTCCTATGATGATAAAGTTCCGTTTCATTTTACACATCCCTTCCCGGTCGCAACTGTTCCGCATCGTTATAGCACAGCACGGCGTTCACCAGCGTTGCTGCCAGGTTGCTGCCGCCTTTGCGCCCTTCTACAATTATCTTCGGTATCTCTGTAAAGGGCTTAACCATGTGCTTGGACTCCTGCACGTGCACAAATCCTACGGGGGCGGCAATGATGCCTGCCGGCTTTGCCTTGCCCTTGCGCACCAGGTCGCATAGCTCCATCAGCGCCGTCGGTGCATTGCCGAATACGAACAACGCATCAGGATGCTCCTCTACCGCCAGGCGAATGCCTGCCTGGGTGCGGGTGATGCCTTTCTCTGCTGCCATCGCTGCTGTACGCGGGTCGCCCAGATAGCATTTCACTTCTACGCCGAGGCGCTGCAAAGCTCCCTTGCGTATGCCGCTGGCGGCCATCGTCACGTCGGTAATGATGGTTTTTATCTTTCCGGTTTCCACGGCTTGGTATAGCGATGCCACAGCGCCTTCGTCCGTTGTCAGCAGGTTCTCCATATCGAAGTCGGCCGTGGTATGTATGGCGTGCAGCAATGCCCATTTATGGTCGAGGGGGATGTTCGGGTTCTTCAGTTCCCGCTCGATGGTGCGGAAGCTGCGTATCATGATGTCCTGACCGATGCCTTTGGCTTCCGTACTTGTTTCGCGGTAGTAGCCGCGGGGGGTGATGAACGCGCCGTTCCATTCGTAAGACTGGGAGTTACCTATCAGTACGACGGTGAACATATCCACTTCTTCGGGATTGAAGTCCTTCAAGGTTGTGATGTGCACTTCCTGCTCCGGTCGTCCCGCCTGGCGTACATAGCCTACGGGTGTCTCCGGCGCACGCCCTTCCTGCAGGAAGAGCTCTTTCAGACGGTAGAGTTGCCAGTAGCGTCCTTCGCTCTTCGGATTGTAAACGGCGGTCACGAAGTCGGCAGAGGCAGCGGCAACGATTCGTTTCTCGATGCGTTCCCACGGAGTCATCAGGTCGGAGAGGGAGAGTATGCAGAAGTCGTGTCCGATAGGGGCGCCCAGCAGCGAAGCTGCTTTTTGGAAGGCGCTGATGCCCGGCAGGGAAACGACTTCTACGTCGCTCTGCCGTTCGCGCTTCATCTCGTAGATAAGCGGCGTCATGCCGTAGATGCCTGCATCGCCGGAACTGATGACGCACACCGTCTTACCCTGTTCCGCCAGTTCGAAGGCTTGCTGTGCACGGGCGCGTTCGCGCTTCATGCCGGTATCTATGCACTCTGTTTCGGGACGGAGGTGAGGGGTTACAAACTGGAAATAATACTTATATCCTACTACTACGTCCGACTCTTGCAGGGCGGCAACTACGGCAGGAGTAATGTCTTGTTCGCTGCCCGGTCCGATGCCGGCAACTATTATCTTGGATTGCTTCATATCCATCTATTTTTATTGGCAGACAAAGATAGGACATTAATAGGGCTTCATCAAATTTGTAGCAGATAAAAACTTTTCCGTCTATTCGGGCACGTAGATAATTTCTCCGTTCTCCAGTTGGTAGGCAACGCCGACTTTCTTCCCCCGCTTGCCGGAAGTCTGTTGCTCTTCGCTGGGTGTGTATTTCTTAATCTGCTGTCCTTCCTTGGTGATGATTTCCATATTCTCCTTTCCAGGATTCTTTACCATGGTGAAGTCCTCTTTCGAGAACATCTCCGTCATGTTGAAGCGGGAGACGAGCGCTACCATCAGTGCTACGGCAAAGACCATGGCTACGTCGAAAAGGTTGGCTACCGTACCCATCGGGTCGGAGTCGGTATTGTTATGAAGAAGCCGGTTGCGTTTCATTGGATGGAGGTTATGGGGTTAGAGTCGGTCGGAGAGGTGCTGAGTACTTTGTACAGGTATTCCAGGTCGTTCATTTCGCGGGCGTACCAGCGTTGTTTTACTTGCAGGGTAACCACGCCGATGGCTGCGATGACCATGCCCACTACGGTAGTGGCGAAAGCGACCTGCATATTATACGCCATCGAGGAAATGTCTCCGGTGGCAAGTCCTACGAGGGCGGGACCCATCGGGATAAGCGTTCCCATCAGTCCCAGCATGGGACCCAGTTTGATGAAGGTGCGCGAGCGTCCCAGTTCCTTTTCAGCATCTACTTCGTAGTTGGCAAGGAGGCGTTCGCAGTAGTCTGTATTGTCGCGGCGTTCGGACAATTTCTTCAGACAACGAAGGAGGGGGGAGTTGCCTGCCAGGGGAAGCTGTTGCAACTGTTCGTCCATGTTCCCACTGTTGATGCCTTCCAGCATTTCGGTGAATTGCTTCTGCAACTTCATCCGCTGGTAGAATTCGCCGAAGAAACCGCCGGCAAGGATAATGGCACGGAGGAAGAACAGTAACAAGAGGACAATAACGGGAACCAGTAGCCCGTTGGAAATCCAGAAGAGGGTATTTGAGATTGTTTCCATGATGAGGATCTTATTTTGTTGTTATTAGTAGCCGGTGGCGATGATACTTAGTATGACGATGAATATGTTGACAATGAACAGCACTTCGAGGTGGAGCGCCCTGTCTCCGATAAGGCGGCGGAGCAGCGGGCTTCCGAGTCCCACCGTCAGGAATACGGCGAGCGCTGCTATCCACGAGAGGCTTCCGAAGTCCATGCCCGGAAAGGAGAACAACAGCAATGCCAGTGCATAACAGATGACGCCGCCTGCCAACAGACCGGGGTATAGCTTCAGGAATAAAGTCACTGCCTGCTTGAATACAGTGTTGCGGGTACGCATCTCTGCAAAGCAGTCGAAGCAGAAGGCAATCATCAGTGCCGCTTCCAGCGTGACGCAAACGGAGAGGTTCAGCATCTGCGCACGCGAAGCGAAGAAGGCTGCCATCACTGTCTTGGACTGCTCCGTCATCCACGGCGTCACCAGCCAGGTGAACAAGGCACAGCCTGCCGCTACCGCCAGTATCCCCCGGCGGGAATAGAAGCCTGCTTTCAGCAGGAAGTTGATAGCGATGAAGATAGCCAACAGGTGTATAACGTATTCCATACCTTATATTACTCTTTCTTTCTTCTTTTCAGTAGCACCACCAGTCCTGCGAAAGCCATCACTACCACTACGCCGATGATGATACCGTTGATGGTATGCTTGTGCATCTCCTGTTCCGAGGTCAGGTTTTGTTCTTTCAGCACCACGTCTTTTCCGCCGGCGGCGGCTTCGTGTACGGCTTTCATTTGTTGGTTGTAGTCTTGTTTCGCTTTGCTATCCAGTTGGTTGGCAACGAAGGCTTGCAGCTTGGGGTTGTCGCATACGAACTCGGTGCAGGCGGCACCCTTCTGTCGGGTGGTCTCTGCGTGCAGGGCGGCGGTGGTCTTTAACTGCTCTTCCGTTGCTTTCCAATATCCTTTGCGGACGCTCTCCAGCATTACTGCCGTCATTGCCTGGAAGGCGGCGGGATTGACGCGGAGAAAGTATTCGTGGATGCCCAGCTTGTTTTCGTCCAGCACGTACATCTTGTACAAGTCGTTGAAGAGTTCCCTATCCATCGCCGAGGGGCGCATGACGTGCCAGCCGAAGATGTTGCGGAAGATTTCGCCGAACATCTGTGCCGTGCCCTCTCCGCCTTTCATCCGTTCCTGTATGTACGTCGGGTTCAGGATGGTGGAGCGTGTTTCTACGGCGATGGCTTCTTTGGCATCCTGCATACGGCGGTTGGTACGGTTGCGATAGTCCGCCATGTAGGCTTCCGGTTCCTTGCCCGTTACGGTCTTGACGGTAAGGGACAGTCCGCCTGTAAATTCATACACGTGGTCCAGTGAAATAGGTCCCCACGTATTGCTTTGGCGCGGCTGGATGACGACATCTGTCTCGGAGAGGGCAGAGGCAAACAAACCTTCCTGCACATCCCCCCAATTGCTGTCGTCGCCATAAGCGGCGCCCATATTATTAAGGTAGCCTTGGGCTATCTCCTTTTCGTCGTCCCACGAACCGCTGTGCTCGGTGTATGCCATCATGCCGGTGCTGTAGCCACTGTTCACAGGACCGAACACACGCATTACGGACATTTCGCGGGCACGCTTGGGCGATGCGCCTTTCTCTACCAGCAGTTTCTCTTGCAGCAGGGTGCCCGATGCGGCGTAGTTGGGATAGGCTTCGTCTTTGGCTTCCGATGCCAGGCGTACGGCGTCGGTCAGTAGTTTCAGGCGGGAGCCGGCTATGTCGCGAAGCTGTCCCGATACCTGCACCAGGACGTTGACGCGTGGGCGTCCCAGCTCTTGGCTCGGTACCAGTTTCAGGTCTACCACTCTTCCCTGTTCGTCGCGTACGGGCTCTACGCCGAGCATCCAGAATACCTGTGCCAGGGTGGCGCCTTCGGTATTGATGAACTCACCCGCCCAGAAAGTGTAGCTTACTTTCCGGGGATATTCGCCGTGTTTGCTGATGTATTGCTTCAACGTGGCTTCTGCCAGACGCTTGCCGTCTTCCCAGGCACGAGGGTTCGGGGTGTTTTCGGCATTGATGCTGTACATATTTCGTCCGGTGGGCAGTACATTCGGATTCAGTACCGGGTCACCGCCGGGAGCGGGGAACACGGTGCCGCCGCCCAGTGCACGCACCATGACATTCAGTTCGTTTGCGGGCGATGCCATCAGTTGCTCGCGGTAGAGCAGGGCGGGGCGCAGCTCAGGGGCAACGGAGGCGGTATCGCGGGGCGGGTTCTGTAGCAAGTCGGTCAGTCGCTTCCTGGCAGTGGGCAGATAATGGTGGGCGATGTAGGTGAAGTCTTGCAGTTGTCCGGTGGTAATCTTTCCCTTGTCGCGGTCCTTGCGGGCGGTTTCATATGCCAACGGGTCGGCGGCAACGGCGAGGGTCGTTGTCAGCAGGTCGCGGGCGGAGTATGGTTCGTCCATTGTGTAGTAGGCGCCCTGCATCTTTTCGTTGGCTATCTCTTCGGTGAAGGCATCCAGCCGTTCCAGTTCTTCGGCTGTATAAGGCTTGCCGGGAACGGAGTCAAGGTCGAGGTCGCGATGCAAGCCCAGGCGCATGGCTTCTTTCTTGATGCGCACACCCAGCATCCGGTGCTTTTCCGTACCTTCGTCCAATACCTTATGAATATCTTCGAGCAGGGCGGAGTAGCGTTGGCGCATTCCGCTTTCGGCATAGGGCGGAGTCAGGTAGGTCACCAGTACGGCGTGCGTGCGGCGCTTGGCGATGATGCCTTCGCCTACGTTTCCGGTGGTATAGAAGTAGAAGTGCGGCAGGTTGCCTACTAATACATCCGACCAGTCCGAGCGTGACTGCGCTACGTTCTTGCCGGGCGTATATTCCAGATTGCCGTGGGTGCCGAAGTGGATAAGCGCATCCGCCTTGAATCCTTTCAGCATATAGAGGTAAGCCGCCAGGTAGCTGTGCGGAGGTGCTACCGGCATGCCGTGCACCAGCTTGAACTCATCGTCGCCCAATGCCGGACGGGGCTGGGGAAACAGCAGTACATTGCCGAATTGCAGGCAGGCAACGGCAAGGCTGTCTTTCGTAGCCAGCAGGTTGCCGGGAGCGTCGCCGTATCGGTCGGTCACTTCCTTGTACTTCTCCGGCAGAAGCACTTCGTGCGCCCATTGTTCGTATTGTCCGGCGGATAACCATACGGGATGCGCTGTTCTCAGGAATTCTTCCTGTGCCCCTTTGGCATACGAGCCCATGACGGAACCGTCGCGGTGAATCCGCTTGCCGAATTCCTCTACACCGGCAGGCAGAGTGCCGACGTCGTATCCTTCGCTGCGCAACCGTTTCAGGAAGTTGTAGAGCGAGGGAATGACTTCCATGCCGCTTGCCAGCAAAGCATCCTTGCCGGGTGTCTTGAAGTAGCAGATGGCAACGCGTTTCTCCTTGTTGGGCATATCACGCAGCGCCATGTATTTGCTGATGTGGTCTACCAGTGCATCGACCCGTTCCATTTCGGCGGTGTACAGGTAATAGCCTTTCTCGTTCTCGTTCTGTGTGGCAATGCAGAGGGGAGCCATGCCGCCGTCTATTTCGGGCACTACGATACGGGCGGTCAGTGTGCCGCCGCTGACCGGAATATTCTTATCCAGCCATTCTTCGTGGGGCTGTATCAGGGGGAAGGGCATGAAGAGCGGTATGTTCTCTTGGTGCAGCCAGTTGATGAGCGAGTCGTTGCCCAGGCGTCCCATCGGTAGGTAGACCAACCCGTCGGGGTGGAGCGAGCGTATCATCTTTGCCCTCTCCGCACCGCCTGCGGTGAAGGGATAGACATTGAATCCCGCTTCGGTCAGGCGGGATATGAGGGTATCTACATGGGCGCGGTTACCTTCCATCGGGAAGTTGAGCCCTGATATAAAGGCGAGGTTGCGACCGCCCTCGTGATAAAGATTCTTCTGTTTCAGGTAGTCGGTCACTTCTTGCGGAGTCTTGAAGTAGCGCCCGTACTCGCGGTGATAGTACATATTCTCCAGCAGGGGAACCGGAGCTTCGTAGTCCTGATACCCCCATCGCTGCGGAGTGGCAAGATGGCGCAGGTAGCGCAGGGCATTCCGGTAGTTGTGTTTGTTGCCGTTCCTGAAGTACTCGCGCAGGGTAGCCTGGTCTTCGTCGGTGATATTGTGGTTGGAGGCAAAGGTGAAGTTGCGCAGCGTGTTAGTGAATATGGGCACGCCTTTGGCAGCCACCCTGTCCAGTTCGGCTATTTGCGTTTCATCCAGGAATAATCCTCTGCTGTACATCATGATGGCATCGTAGCCGGAAAGGTCTTTCACGTCTTCTTTCTTGAGTGAGGTCACCTCTATCCGGTCGCAATCATTGTTCAGCGCGATGTCCGCTGCCTGTGCAAGGGTGGGGTTGATGATGAGGATGCGGGTAGGTGCCCACCAGTATTGGTAAGCTGCAAAGCAGGCTGCTATCAGTATAACAGCACTGCCAAGTAGGATTGCGATGCTTTTTCTATTCATAAGGAAGACGTTTCATTCATTCAGGGTCTTTCCCGGCAGCATAAGCCGCTTTCTTTTCCATGATGTCCAGTATGCGGTGCTTCAGTCCGAAACGGATGTGTTCGATGAATATATCCTGTATCTCGGGTACTTGTCCCAAGCCTTCGAGGAGTGCGCTGACGGTGAAGCCTTCTTTTTCGAGTGCTTCCTTCCATTCACCGGCAATGTCGTTTTGGGCATGGTCGCCGGCAACGAACATAAAGGGAACAAGCATTACCTTCTTTGCCTTCGCCGCTTTCAGTTGTGCCAGCATGGTGTCGAAAGTGGGATAACCCTCGATGGTGCCTACGTGGAAGTTCGTCCGTCCGGCAGCCTTCAACATATAGTCCATCTGACTGTAGATGGCGGTGCTGGGGGTATAAGTGCCATGACCTACGAGGACGAAGTTTTCTTTCGCTGCCTTCTTGCCTTGTACGGGTGCGTCGAGCCGGTTGCCCAGTATCTCTACCACCTTCCCGGCATCTTCCGTGGAGTAGAGCAGGGGAGTGCCCACGCGGATTTCCTTGAAGAAGGGCAGCACGCTTTTTACATCACGGCGCAGGGATTCCATCTCCACACCTTCGATGATGTTGGTACTCTGCACAATGATGTGCGTATAGCCTTCGCCACGCAGGCGCAGCAGGGCTTCGAGGGGAGTAATCTTATCGATGCCGCGCTCCCGGAGCCGGCGGATAATGATGCGTGAGGTATAAGCTTCCTGGAACTTCAGTTCGGGGAAGGCGGACTGTGCCTTAGCATTGATGGCATCGATGGTCAGCGCGCGGGTATCGTCGTGCGTCGTACCGAAGTGCACCATAAGCAGGGCGGCTTTGTCTCCGGGTTTCATACTTGCCAGCATATCGCTATGTTCATGATTATCTCCCCCATGCGCATGGCAGAGGAGGGAGACAGTCATTATCATTAAGAGAGAGAATACTTTTTTCATGAACCGGCTTATTATTTATCGTTTTCTATCACTCTGAGGATGTCGAAGTAATAGCCTTCTGCAATTTCCACGCCTTTCTCTACCTTGCCGGTTGCAATGTCGTAGATGTAGATGCAAGGATTGGTATCTTTCGTGTTTACGCCGATATAAGCCTTTCCGTCAACAACTACGGTGCGTTGTGCAAAGCGTCCGCCGCTGTAGGCTATTTCTTTTCCGTCGCAGCTTAAGCGTGTTCTGCTTCCGGTAGTAAGGTCTACGATTGCGTAATAGTGGCTATAATCATCGATAGCAGTTCCGGCAGCGTCGTTACGTGCATATATCAATGCTTTGCCATTGCCCAGGTACTGAACGGTAAGCAACTTGCCGTCAGCGTCGGGATAGCCTTCGTAAGTGTTATCGAAGTCCACCTCTCCCTTCTTGATGCGCAGCAGGTGTCCTTGTTCCATGTCATTGGCATCAGTGAACGCTGCCAGATAGAGGTTGCCGTCTTCATCATACATCACGCAGTTCTGCAACAGTTCTCCGTAGGCGCTTCCTGCCATTTCGGCAGCAAGGGTGTTGAGGGTGTTAGTTTCTACCTTCATTGTTGAAGGGTTGATGGTAGCCGTCAGGAAGTAAGAAGTTGCTTTACCTCTACCTGCCTTGTCCTTGCCGTAGTAGAAGTAGAAGAGTTTGCCTGACTTTTCGTTATAAGTAAGGATGCCTGAAGTAGTGAATGCCTTGGCATTCTCGGGGAGAGGAAGGTCGTCCAAAGTTCCTTCATCAAGGATTCTCATATCATCGGCATTCAGTTTGGTCCAGATAATCTTGTCGGAATCACCGTTGGCTGCCATGATGATAAGGGTATTGTCGTCAAGCCAGGCATGTGTGTAGGAACGCACTTTATAGGTGTTCTTTACGAAAGGCTGGTCTTGCTTGACTACAACAGAGTTTCCTAAGACCTGCAACTTGGTGAAGCGTTCGCCGGAGTTAGGCACTTGGTAGTAATACTTTCCTTTGACGATGTTTTCCATGGAGTAAACGTTGTTGCCTTCCTTATTATTGAACTCAACGCCATCGTTCTTGATGTCGATGATGTTTTGGTCGGCGGTAAGGGCATCTACGCTCTTTACGATGGTACCGTTACCCTGGTTCATGCCACCATGCTTATCTATGCTCATGAAGATGTCGAAGTGGTAGTTGGGCTTCTCCGGAGTAGGATCGGGATCCGGTTCGGGATTGGGTGTCGGTTCTTCTTTCTTGACTGGATCGTCGTCGGAACATGCACTGAACGATACGGTCATAGCCATGACCATAAGGAAACTGAATAATAACTGTAACTTTTTCATTTGAATAACAATTTGTTAGTTAATAAATAATCTGAATTTAGCAAAGAAGGAACGGCCGGGTTTCTGCAACTTGTAGTTGTCGTAAGCCAGCTTATCTAATATGTTTACGCATTCCAGTGAGAGGTTGTATCGTCCGCGCTTCCACGAGTAAGTCATGTCGGCGCTGTAGATGTGCTGTGCCGGGATGCGGGCTTTACTGTCGCGGGAGCCGTAGGCTTCCCATGTCAGGAAGAACCAATGCACCCACTGGTAGGTGCAGCCCAGGCGTAACTTGCTTTCGGGCAGCACCACGTTGCGGAACGCATAGCTTGCCTCGGCGCTGCCGAAGAGCCACGGGCGGTTGGGCACACGGTTATTGTAGGTAGCCGATGGCTTGCCGTCGGTCTTGTATTTCCGCTGGTCGCGGGCTTCCTGGAAGCTGACGTTGGTAGCCAGTTGCAGTTTGCCCAGCCAGTCGTAGCGCACTTCTCCCTCTATGCCCTTGATGTTGACCGCCGGAACGTTTTCGTATTGCATCATGCCTTCCTTCTCCGATACGGTGGCTTGTATGTAGTCGTCCACATAGCGGAGAAACCCGTTTGCCTCGTAGTATATGGTATGCCCCGATGCCGGATGCCACGTGCCGAAGATTCCCAGATTGACGTTGTCGCTGCTTTCGGGATTCAGCGCTACGTTGGCATAGACGGTAGTACCGTTGCCCAGCAACTCGCGGGCAAGGGGCAGGCGGACGCTGTGTTCATAGGAGAGCTTGATGGAGAGAGGTTCTACGAGCGTGAAGCGCGAGCCGGCACCATACCCGTAGTACTCCTTGGTTATGGAGCCGCTTGTGGTCTTGGAACCGGTGATGCTGGGCAAGTCCGTTTGCCGGATGTTCAGGTGGTTGATGTACTCCTTGGCGAAGAAGGTGTTGTTCATCCTGCCGTCGAGGAAGGACTGGTTGTAGGAGAAACCCAGCACATGCTTTGCCAGGACGTCGTTGGCGGCTTCAAAGTCGGTGTCCACTTCGTCGTAGCGATTGTTTCCCGTGCGGCTCAGCAGGTAGTTCAGGTTGAAGCTGTGATGGTGGTCCAACTGGTAGTCCAGGTTGGCACGGGCGATGGTCAACGGGCGTTTATAGTGGCGGATGGAGCGTCCGCGTCCTGTAATCTCATTGCGCGAGCTTACGATATAGTCGCCGTTCCAGTCGTACTTGCGGTATGCCGTGTCCGTTGTCAGCGAGTGGTCCCAGGTATGGGACAGGAAAGCGTTCAGTTGCATATTCTCCAAAATGAAGTTATGCTTCTGATAGCGTGCCGAAACGTTCCAGGCATCCGATTCCCTTTCGGCCATGCCGTAGACCTTGCTTTGAACGGAACCGGTCTGCAACTCTTTATTGACTTTGGAGTAGGAGCCCGATACGAAGAAGGCATCCGCCCACGACTTGTTGGCAAAGCCCACTTCCACTTGTCCCAGCAACGAGAGGTAGTCGTCGTGAAAACGCCTGCGGTTGCTCAGGATGTACTTGCGCACGTCTTCGTTCCATACTTCGACATCTTTCATCATATAGTCGTTCTTGGAGTAGTTTACTCCGATGGTGGGCTTTATAATCAGTCCCGTCTTAGGCTCCACGAACTGTGCGTTCAAGTCCGCTTTATGCGTGTGGAAGGAGCCGATGCCGTAGGACACGTCCAGGTAGTTGGTCTTTTCCTGCTTGGTGATGATGTTGATGGCGCCGCCCAGGGCATCCGTACCCAGGCTGGCGGGGACTACTCCTTTGTATATCTCGATGCGGTCGATGATGTTCACCGGCAGGTTTGCCAGTGATACCTCGCTCCCTTTGGTGTCCAGGGGCACTCCGTCCAGGAAGTAGCGGATAGAGTTGCCGGACATTCCGTTGATGGAGAGGTCGAAGTCCGAACCTACTCCGCCTTCTTCTCTTACCTTGATGCCGGTGGTGCGGTTCACCAGGCTGTTCAGGTTGTTCAGTGAGTTTACAATCGGTTTAATATCGAGTGCGTTGACGGCGAAGGCGCCTTCCTTCACCCGCTGCGTCTGTGTTTTGCCGTACACCTCGACCGAGTTGAGGGTGACGGAACTTTCTTCGAGGGTGAAGTCCGCTTTCTTGTTTTGCAGGATGTTGAGGGAAGTTTTCAGGGTTTGATAGCCCACGTAGGACACCACCAATGTATGTTTGCCGGGGATGACGGACAGGGAGTATCGTCCGTTGTCGTCCGTGTAGGTGCCGGAAGTGGTGTTTTCCACTGCAATCGTCACTTGCGGCAGGGGGGCGCCCTGTTTGTCGGTAACAGTTCCCGATAGGATAACTTTATTCTGTGCCGTTGCGCCCGTCTGAAGCAGACAGAGGAAAAGGAACAGAATGCATGTGATTTTCTTCATTTCAATCCTTGTTATAGCGTTTACTATTGACCTTTCGGGGGAGCATGCACAAGGAGAAACTGCTTCTTTATGAATGATAAAGAACTACCAGACTCATTGTTTTGCTGCTTTATTTCCCGAAAGCATTAAAACTATGTTGTTTCTGGCAGGTCTTCTGACTTATCCGTCTCTGAAAGCCTTCCCATCTGTATGTCAGACAGTGGCGTGGGGTGTGTTCAAAGAGTCTTATAGGATTTACAGCAGCGGGTCTGTTCAGGATTTGCACCTGATTCCCTTTTCGTCATTCTCCCTGTGATGATTGGGAGAAATGAAACCAAAAACTGAGGCAAAGGTACAAAAAATGTAATCGAAGTGAAAAAATTATATCCATAATGTTTCTTAATGCACATACTTATAGGATATTATAATTTCACTCCCCATCAATAGCTTCGTACGGTTCTTCTTTAGCAAAGTGACAACTTGTATTTTTAAACGCGGCTGCTTGCTCCACTTCCATAGATGTGGAGAGGTGAAAGAAAAGAAGCCCGCCTCGTGCATTAGGATAATGACGAGGCGGACGGTATTTGTTTAAACGGGAATCATATAGACGGGTATTTGCTTTGTTTGCTGTCCCGATGGATGATGAATGCCTGATGTGATGATAATATAATATCGGGAAACGATGCGGCATACGCGCCTTAATAGCGGAGCATATCGGCTTTGCAGAGCGGTTTACGGGCTTATGCGGCAAAACATATACGCTTTTGCATCGAAACATATAGTCTTTTCACCCGAAACATACCATCTGTTGAGGCAAAACATACCATCTATCACCGCAAAACACATCATCTATTGCGATGAAACTGACTTTCTTCGCCATGTTTTCGTATAATGCCTGCATATTATTCCGTATTTCTGCATATCCATCCCTGCATTTATGCAAGCGTTTTCTATTTGCTCTGTTTTATAAAACAAAGCGTGATAACAAAACAGAGGATTTACTTCCTTTATGTTCTGTTATCACGCTTGTAGCTTCCTAATTGCTCTCTAGTTGCTTTCTGATGCGAGCCCAATATAACTGTTCTATCTCCATTCTCCTCCTCCTGGGAGGAGGAGTACCCGAAGGGGGAGGTGGTAGGAAGAAAAGAACTCCTTTGAAAGAATGATTCAGTTTATGTATTCACCTACCACCCCGCCCTTTGGGCACCCCTCCTCCCGGGAGGAGGGGAATTAGTTACTCCCGTGCGGTGTGATGATTATAGGCACGGATTACACAGATCTTTTAATTTAGGTACTAATTACACAGATCTTTAATTTAGACAGCAAAGGCTTCAGCCTTTATAAAGTCAGCTACTCCTTGAACCGTATCGACAGGCTGGCATACACCGAACGTCCCGGGTTCAGTGTCGAGAAGTTATTGTTCCAGGGACGGTCGTCTATCTTGTCGAACAGGTTTTCGATACCTATGCCCGGCTCCAGGATGATGGATTTCAGGTTGAAGGTATGACGGGTGTTCAGGTCCCATTGCTGGAACTTGGGCGCGTAACCGTAGGTTTGCGAGTAGCGTCTGCCTTGCAGATGCCCGTGCAGGTTCACGTTCAGACGATAGAGTCCCCAACCGTGTTCCCATTGCCCGTTGACGTTACCCATGTGGCGGATGCTCTTGTCGATGGGCGAATGCTTGTAGGTGCCGTCGTCCTGGCGTTGTTTGGCTTTGGTGTCCAGATAAGTATATCCGCCGCTCAGCCGGAAGCCGGCGCCGAGGCTGGCGGTGGCGTTGAGGCTGAGTCCGCGGGTCTTTGCCTTGTCCACGTTGTCGCGCTGGCGTATCTCGTCGAATTGGGCGTGCTTGTCACTCAGTCCCATGGCGATGATTTCAGCCTCGGAGAGGTCGCGGTAGTTTATCATGTCGCGGACGTCGTTGATGAAGCCGGTTGCCGATACGGATAGCCAACTGCAATTATATTCGGCGTTCAGCGAGTAGAAGTTGTTCTTCTCCGGTTTCAGGTTCGGATTGCCCACGGTGCAGCGGCTGGCGGTCTTCGACTCGTCCGTGGCGTAGAGCTGCGACAGGGTGGGGGTGCGGAATCCGGCGGCGTAGGCGGCGCGCAGGTTCAGTCCGCCCAGTTTGTACATCAGGGCTACGTTGGGCGTGGCGTGGTTCTTGAAGTTCTCGTTGTAGATGTAGCGCAGGCCCAAGACGGCTTGCAGGTTCTTCATCAGCTTTATTTCGTCCTGCGCATAGAGCGCCATGGTGTACATATTCTTAAAGGAGATGTTGTCCGATTCACTGCTCAGATGCTCGTTGACGTACTCCATGCCCACCGAAACGCGGTTATGGCTACCTACTCTGAAGATACCTTTTACGTTGCCGTTATAGTAGTTCACCTTCTTGCGCGTCACGGCATCACCGGGCAGGTAGTCGCCCGTCTTCTTGAAGTACACGTAGTCCGAGGTGAAGTTGTCCGAGTAGAACTCGGCATCGATGTAGGCGGTGTGGTTAATCAAGTACTTCATGCCGGCTCCGTAAGTGTAGGTTTCGTGCTTCAGATTGTAGGTGTAAGCATCCTTCTCTACGTATTTGTCCTTGCTCTTGACGAAGTAGGTGCCGTCCTGCGGGCGGCGCGTCTTGTTATCATAATAGGTACCGCGCACGTAGAAGGACAGCTTGTCCGTGGCATTGAACACAAAACGCTGGTTCACCGTGTTGGAGTAGAAGCCTACGGAAGTGGGCTTATCGGTTTCGTTGCCGTTCTCGTCTATGTGGTTGTGTTGCCAGCTTCCTGCCTGCAGGCGCTGGTAGGAAGTATAAGAGGACAGTTTGCCGACGCTGACGTCCGCGTTCAGCGCTTCCGTCCAGCGTCCCTCGCTGGAGTAGTGGGTGTAGCTGGACACGTTGAGTACGTTCTTTATGTCGTCCGTGATGATGTTGATGACTCCGCCGATGGCGTCGCTGCCGTAGAGGGCGGATGCCGCTCCGTTCAGCACCTCGATGCGCTTGATGTTGGCTACGTTGATGCGGGTGTAGCGGTCTTCGCCTGCCAGGCGCTTGCCGTTCTCCAGAATCAGTACATAGTCCTCGCTGATGCCGTTCAGGCTCATGGTGGTGCCCATGCCGTTGGTGAAAGACGATATGCTGGGACTGAGTTTCACCAGTGCGTCTTCCAGGGTGGAGACATTGGCGTTGCTTATCTCTTTGGCTGTGATGACGGAGACGGGTACGGGACTGTCCGTCATGCGGTGGTGCGTACCGGTGCCGGTCACTACTATTTGCCCGATGTTGCCACCCGCCAGTGGCTCATCATTTTCTTTGATTGGTGTTACTTGTGCACAAAGATTCCCCATCAGACAGCAGAGTGCGGCTGCCAATAAAAACTTTTTCTTCATTGATTGATAAAATATGATTCATACTCAAGTCTCCTGCCCCCGGGAGTCTTTTCGTCTTATAGTAACTTGGGCAGGTTCCTGGCTCAGCCCGGTAGAAATATCGGCTTTACAGTAGCGGGCACTGCTCCGGCTTCTCACCGGATTCCCTTTTAATGCGGCAGACAGAATAGCCGCCGCATCACCTAAGTGGGCGCAAAGATAGAGGTTTATTCAGGAAATAGCGGGAAAAAGAATATGTTTTTTCTTACGGGCTTCTGTTGCATTGCCATTTTTATTCATATCTTTGTCTGCGGAAATGGTTTCCTAATCACCTTGCGTGAAGAGGAATTAAAAGGGAATCCTGTGAAAGTCAGGAACTATCCCCGTAGCTGTAAGCCCTGTCTCCCTGCCGGGAGAAGCGTTGCAACATTCTTAAAGCCACTGGAACCACAGAACCGGGAAGGCGTTGCAACAGGAGCAAGTCAGAAGACCTGCCGTTGTCCGCTATCATTCATTCAATGCTTTCGGGTGAAAAGCCATAGAACGGGTCCGTTGAAGATTCATTTTATTACTTGGTTGCTGTGTGCATTGTTGTATGGATTATCATTGATAATTTCTTAATCTTAAATTATAGACATGATTAATTCAGAGACTTTTATCGTCAAGAGGGACGGCAAGAAAGAAGCGTTCTCGCTCGACAAGATTAAGAATGCCATCAGCAAGGCATTCTTATCCGTAGGTAGTTTCGCTACCCAAGATGTTATAACCAATATCCTCAGCCGCGTAAGCATCAGCGACGGCACCAGTGTGGAAGATGTTCAGAACCAGGTGGAAGTGGCGCTGATGGCGGAGCACTACTACGCCGTGGCCAAGTCCTTTATGCTCTATCGGCAGAAGCATCTCGAAGACCGCGAAGTGCGCGACAAGCTCCGCTTCCTGCTCGATTACTGCGATGCGTCCAATCCCGCCACCGGCAGCAAGTACGACGCCAACGCCAATGTGGAGAACAAGAACGTGGCCACCCTGATAGGCGAGCTTCCCAAACCCAACTTCATCCGTCTGAACCGCCGCCTGCTCACCGACCGCCTGAAAGACATGTACGGCAAAGAAGTGTCGGACCGCTACATCGAACTGCTGAACAACCACTTCATCTACAAGAACGACGAGACGAGCCTTGCCAACTATTGCGCCAGTATTACCATGTATCCCTGGCTGATAAGCGGAACCACGTCGATAGGCGGCAATTCCACTGCACCCACCAACCTGAAGTCCTTTTGCGGCGGATTCATCAATATGGTGTTTATCGTATCGAGCATGCTTAGCGGTGCTTGTGCCACGCCGGAGTTCCTGATGTACATGAACTACTTCGTGGGCAAGGAGTATGGCGAAGACTATTACCGGCATGCCGACAAAGTGGTAGACCTCTCAGCCAAGCAGAGGACGATAGACAAGGTTATCACCGATTGCTTTGAGCAAGTGGTCTATTCCATCAATCAGCCTACGGGAGCAAGAAACTTCCAGGCTGTGTTCTGGAACGTGGCATACTATGACAAGTATTACTTCAACAGCCTCTTCGAGCACTTCGTGTTCCCCGACGGCAGCAAGCCCGACTGGGAATCGCTGAGCTGGTTGCAGAAGCGCTTCATGAAGTGGTTCAATAAGGAACGTACCAAGACGGTGCTCACCTTCCCCGTAGAGACAATGGCGCTGCTGACGAAGGACGGCGACGTGCTGGATAAGGAATACGGCGACTTCACTGCCGAGATGTATGCCGAGGGGCATTCGTTCTTTACTTATATGAGCGACAACGCCGACTCGCTGAGTAGCTGCTGCCGCTTGCGCAATGAGATTCAGGACAACGGTTTCAGCTATACGCTGGGTGCCGGCGGTGTGTCCACCGGTTCGAAGAGTGTGCTCACTATCAACCTGAACCGTTGCATCCAGCATGCGGTGAAGTCCGGATTGCTCTATCATTTCTTCCTCGAAGAAGTGGTGGACCTGGTGCACAAGGTGCAGATGGCATATAACGAGAACCTGAAGTTGCTGCAAAGCAAGGGCATGCTGCCGCTGTTCGATGCCGGTTACATCAACCTGGGACGCCAGTACCTGACCATCGGCGTGAACGGACTGGTGGAAGCCGCCCAGTTCATGGGTATCGACATCAACGACAATCCTAAGTACGAAGCCTTTGTGCAGGAGATTCTGAGCATCGTAGAGAAGTACAACAAGAAGTACCGCACCAAAGACCTGCTCTTCAACTGCGAAATGATTCCCGCCGAGAACGTGGGAGTGAAGCACGCCAAATGGGACCGTGAAGCTGGCTTCCAGACCTTCCGCGACTGCTACAACAGTTACTTCTACGTTGTGGAAGACACCTCGCTGAATATTGTGGATAAGTTCCGCCTGCACGGTCGCCGCTATATAGAGCACCTGACCGGCGGTTCGGCTTTGCACATGAATCTGGAAGAGCACCTCAGCAAGGAACAGTATCGCCAGATGTTGCGCGTGGCTGCTGCCGAAGGTTGCAATTACTTTACCTTCAACATCCCTAACACTATCTGCAACGACTGCAACCATATCGACAAGCGATATCTGCAAGAGTGCCCCAAGTGCCATAGCAAGAATGTGGATTACCTGACTCGTATCATCGGCTATATGAAGCGTGTCAGCAACTTCTCCCAACCGCGGCAGAAGGAGGCTGCACAGAGATTCTATGCTCCGATACACTGATTATGACATTGTGTTCCAGGAGATACCGGACGAGGTGACGTTGGCTATCAACATCTCCAACTGCCCCAACCGGTGCAAGGGATGCCACAGCCCGTATCTGCTGGAAGATGTTGGCGATCCGCTGACGGAAGAAAGCTTGGCGGCACTGCTGCAGAAGTATGGCAGCGCAGCTACTTGCGTCTGCTTTATGGGTGGAGATGCCGAACCTTTCGAGGTGGAGCGGCTGGCGAAGTACCTTTGCAGCCGGTCCGCCGTTCCGGTGAAAGTAGGTTGGTACTCCGGTAAGAAGGAACTGCCTGCGGGACTTGATACGCAATACTTCCGTTACATCAAGCTGGGACCCTACATAGAGGAATTTGGCGGCTTGAAGTCGGAACATACCAACCAACGCTTGTACCGCATCGAGCAGGGGCGGATGGATGACATTACGTATCGCTTCAGGCGATAGTAATCAATAGGTGTTTAGATAAAGAACGGCACATATCCGAGTCTATCGGAAAATGTGCCGTTCTTGTGTTATGAAGAGAAATTAATGCTGATTATTCTTCTTCTGCATCCGGATCATACATCGGGTCGTTCTGCAAAGCCTTTTGCATGTGGCTCATCCATACGTTTACAATCTCGCTGTAATCTCCCAGTCCTTTGATGTCGCAGTTGCTGAGCGGACAGTTATATCCTGCTTTGCCCAGTTCGTAACGCCAGCTTCCTTCTTCGGGATCAGTTTCGCTTACGCCGCCTTTCATGTCATTGTTGGCATGGTCACCGGCAATAGACATCAACGGATGGCAGATGACGTCGCCGGCGGTCTTGCCGTTGTCCTGCATACGTTCAATCATGTTGTCTACATAGTTGTCTTCCATATCGACTGTAGCAACGTAATAGTTCGGATTAAGTTTCTGAAGTTCTTCTTCCAACATGGTATAGCGTGAGTTTCCGTTACCGTAGTTCCAGCCTTCGGGGTTACCGTGTCCCATGAAAGTTACCAGTTTGCCTTCGGCTACCTTGTCTTTATAAGAATTGTTCAAGATGCGTGCAACCTCTTTCACGTCAGATGCTTCTTCCAGCAACGGACCGGCAAGGTAAACCTTTACATCACCGAATTCGGGATGGTCTCCACTGTTGTGGAAGTCCTTCACTACGCTTTGTACGCGCAGGAACTCTTCGCCCGGTATCACGTGCAGTGACTGTACGCAAACCGTCTTGTATCCGGCAAGGCCGATAGCTTCCAGATAGAAAGAAGGAGCATAATAGTTCCAGCCTTTGGCTGCGCAACGTGTCATACAGATTTCGGAAGTAAAGGAGAAATAAACATCCATGTTGCTGAACTTGTCAGCGAACTGCTTCTTCATTCCTTTGAACGTTTCTTGCGGTGCATCCCAAGTACTGCCGAATGTTACGAGCAACAAAGCCGTGTCATGCTTCTTACCGGCTTTTACCTCGGCGCTGACAGCTTCCATCTTCTTGTCATGGTTGGACTGTGCCACATCATCGTCATCCGAGCAAGAGATTGCTGAGAAAGACATCAAGACAGCCAGGGCTGCCATCATCATAAATTTGAATTGTTTCATGTCGTTAATCTTTTAAAAGGGTTAATATAAATATGTTAGCTTCTTTTCTTCTTCTGGCCGAATTGCAACGTCAACGAAGCGTAGAAAGTATATACAGAAAAGGTAATCATTAGCAATAAAACGTAAAGCGCAGATAATCATGTATGTTTGTCGTTTGTAGTCGTTAGCTGTCCACCCTTGAAAAAGAAAAAAAGAGCGTATTCAGGTAGTAGTTCCGTTGCTTATCCGTTACCCTTTTTAGAGGTCAGCAACAGGCAGAAAAATAAGGAATTAGGAAGGGCTTCTGCAAATTGGCTCGTTTCTCTCTTTTTGCTGTCCTTATTAGACCTTTGAGAGGTCTGTTTGTCAGTGGCTTGCATCATTTCAAATAACTCTGTTGAATGTAATTTTATCAACTTAAAAAAACAGAGATATGAAAACAGAATTGAAAGTGCATTTCTATTTAAGAAAGACCGATGAAAAGAAAAACGGCGAGTGCCCCGTTATAGGAAAAATCACCATCGGAAAAGATGTTGTACAGTTCAGTGCAAAAGTTACCGCTAAAGCATCCCTTTGGGATATTGTTTCAGGCAGGGTAACGGGTAAGAGCAAACACGCTACCGAAGTAAACGCCATACTGGATAAAATGGGGGTGGCGATAAACACCAGTTACCGTAAGTTGCAGGAAGAAAAGAACACTATCACTGCAAGCGAGGTAAAGAACGCTTTTCAGGGCATCGCATCCCAGCAGGAAACACTAATCAGATACTTTACACGCCACAATGAAGAATTTAAGAAACGTGTAGGTGTGAACCGTGAGTTATCCACACAGGTACAGTATGAAAACTCCCTGAACCATCTTAAACGGTTTATGTCCCTGAAATGCAAGCTATCGGATATTCCATTTACACAGCTTGATTTCTCTTTCATCGAAAAATACGATTTTTATCTACGTGTGGAACTGAAATTAAAGCCCAACACGATATTAGGTATCATGCGCCATTTGCGTAAAATGATAAAACTTACCATTGGGGAGGGAATTATAACCCGTGACCCGTTTGATGGCTATTCACCTGAAAGACCGAAGCCCGAACAAAAATATCTGACACGTGACGAACTGAACAAAATAATGGTCACACCATTAGACCATCCTTGCAGATATTTAACACGTGACATGTTTCTGTTTTCTGTCTTTACAGGTTTGGCATACAGGGATATTTGCAACCTGACTGCAAAGAATATCGTTAGGGCTTCCGATGGCGTGCTATGGATAGAAACCACCCGGCAGAAAACCGGAACGCCCTGTGAAATTCCCTTAATGGAAATTCCCCTACAAATCCTTGACAAGTACAAAGGTTTAGCCCCTGACGAAAAACTGTTACCGATGCTTAGTTGTGGAAAACTAAATAAAAATTTGAAGGTGATAGCCAAACTGTGTAACATTGATAGACGCTTAATTTTCCATGCCGGACGGCATACATACGCATCGGAAATTTGCTTATCTCAAGGCGTACCGATAGAAACAGTAAGCCGTATGTTAGGACATAGGGATTTGCGTTCCACGCAGATATACGCAAAAATCAGCAATGACAAAATATCAGAAGACACCGACAAACTGGAAGAACGGATAAAAGATAAATTCCGGTTGGTTGGCACAGGGCAATAAACAAATCATTCTAAATAATTATCAATATGGAAAAGAATAAAAAAAAACAAAGAAGCACCTTTGCTGTCTTGTTTTATCTCAATACATCCAAACGCAGAAAAGACGGAACTTGTCCGATTGTCGGACGCATAACGGTAGATGCGAACTCCGTACAGTTCAGCACGAAAATAAATCTTTCATCCTCTGATTGGGACGCAAAGAAAGGACGGGCGAAAAAAGAAAGAAAAGAACTCATGGAGATAAACCGGACACTTGACCGTTTGGAGAAGCAGGTAAAAGCCCATTATTCCCGGATAGTGGAAACCGAAGGGTATGTAACAGCCGAAAGGGTGAAAAACGCCTTAAACGGTATCGGGGAAAAAGCAAGTAACCTGTTACAACTGTTTCAGGAACATAACGCAGAGTATGAAAAATGCGTAGGTGTAAACCGTGTTTATGATAGTTACTATTGCTATCTATTGACATTTAAGCACCTCTCTAACTTTATCCGCATGAAATACAATTCGGAAGATGTGCCGTTAGTCAGCCTTACGCATAAGTTTATAAACGATTTCGATTTCTATTTGAGGGTAGAAAAACGGATGCAGGCAAGCACCGTTTTGGGACACATGATTTCACTAAAGAAGATAGTCACATGTGCCATCAATCAGGGAACACTAAGACGTAACCCGTTTATGAATTATGTAGCGGAACAGCCTTTGAAAAAGTACAGGTACTTAACGGAAGAAGAATTTCAAAAGTTACTCACCACTCCGATAGCGACTAAAAGATATTACCGTACAAGGGACTGGTTTATTTTTTCGTCTTTTACGGGTTTGTCGTATGCGGATATGTGCGCCTTGTCGGTTGATAACCTGATAACGGAACAGGACGGCAGCACATGGATAAAGATACCACGCCAAAAGACGAAGACGGTATGTAATATTAAACTGTTAAGCATCCCTCTGATGATTATTGAGAAGTACAAGAACGAACGGAAAACGGATAAGGTTTTTAACATGATAAGTCTTTCCAATATCTGCATCAATCTGAAAGAAATAGCCAAATTATGCGGTATAGAACGGAATTTAACCTATCACATGGCACGCCATACATACGCTACCCAAACGTGTATATCACAGGGAGTTCCGATAGAAACGCTTTCCAAACTCATGGGACACTGTTCTATTCAAACAACACAGATATACGCCAAAATCACCAATCAGAAAGTGAACGAGGACATGAAGAAGCTGTTTAATAAAGTAAACGGTAAATACCAAGTGATTGAAAGCGATATAACCGCAGAAATGGCACATAAGAAGTTTCCCCATTGGAAGAAAATCAATCAGATATTTCCCGAAAAAAAATAAAATACAGTTTTACCGTATTCTATTTCTTATCTGGCTTTCGTACTTTTTCCAAAGCTGAATAAAACATTAACAAAGGTAAGCTCCGTATTCCGTCCGTTCAAGTCCAAGCCCTACGGGTTTAACTAAAAATCTCCACACCTGCGCTGCGCTCCGGGTTGTATTTTTAGTTAAAGACTTGCACAGACGGAATACTACACTAATAAAGTTAATGTTCTTAGTCAGTTTCGGAAAAAAATGTGTGTTTCAAGGATGGTAGGTTATTCCTGCCGTTCTTTATTATAATAGGTCTGCAAAAGCCTTTCTATATCGCTTTGACGGTAGATTATTTTGCCTTTTATCTGAATGTAAGGGATAACGCCCGTATCTCTCCATTCTTGCAGCGTGCGGATGCTTACTTTCAGATATTTGGATGCTTCCCGGTTGCTTAGAAACTTTTCACCGTTCAAATGCGGTCTGCTTTCCTTTGCCAGTCGGTTGATACCGTCTAACATTCTATCCATAGACTGAAAGAAGTCCCTAATTATTTCACTGTTGCTGTTTATCAGTTCCATATTGTTATATCGTTATATTGATTTATAATTCGTTTGAATGATTGACAGACATACACCTGTCAGTTACGCAGATACTCGCCATAGTAAAATATGGAAATACTATCTTTTACCGCATCATAGCCGATATAAAGCCGTTTAAAGGCTTCAACGATGAAGTAACGGTTATCTTCTTTCTGTATCTCGTAAACGGCTGGTTTCGCCTGTCCGTTATCAGATACATGGAGCATCGAAAGGAAATACTTTTTCTTGCTTTGGTATATCATCACCGTAGGATGAAGGTTTAAACTTTCCCAAATTCCGACAATGGCAGACAATTTGAATGACTGGTTTATTTCCGTATTATTTTCTTCTTTCTTTTCCATAGGACAATATTTATTTATTGTTTGATTTATAATTCGTTATCTTGTTTTCCGTACATTCTGCAATCAGTCTTTCAATATCGGCAGATTTATAGTACAGCTTGTTACCTATTTGGGAGTAGCCCAGTTTACCGCTATCCCGATAGCTCTGCAAACTTCGGATGCTGATACCCAGCAGGGCACACACTTCACGACCTGACAGCCATTCATCCGGCTGGCGGGTATTCTCTTTGCAAATCCGTTCCACCTGACTGGCGAAGCCGGAAAACCGACCGCACACCTGTTTAAAAGTCTGTTCCTCAATAGTTATGATATTCATACGTTTTTCTCTTTTGGCTCGTTGAATATTCCTTTTTGCATTTCTTCCCGGTAGAGAGCCGAAAGAACATCATTGTGTGTATTCAAATGCTCTTCCAATACATTGTCAATGAAGTTACCGATACTTACCTGTTTGCCAGTAATAACGCCTACAATCTGCATGATACGTTTCTGTATCTCTCCGCTTATGTACACGCTTTGACGGTTGCAGATTGTTCGCTTTTGGAGATACGCCGCTTTGTAGTTCTCCTGTTTTTGCTGTAATGATTGTTTTACTTCTTCCATGCTTTCAATTTTTAATGGTTTATAAATAAGTTGATTGATTTCTGATACTGATTGAAAGAATGCCAGCCAGTTTTATAGCTATATCGTTTTTTCTTTAAATAGCTTTCAAGCATAGTTTAAAGCCATTTCTAAAGATTGTTTGGCAGTCTTATATATTGCTTTCATTCAATCAATTTCAGGCAAAGAAAGGGGTAAAAACAGACGCTTTTAAAAACAGGGTTACTTTGACCGTTTGTGTCGTTATTTGGCGTAGTGGGTTATATTTCAAAGACAATTTGCTGTCTGTAATTTTGTAATCGATAAACAGACAGAGGAAGAAGCCGAACCGCTTGCTTTGGCAATCCGACGGAAGGAGGATTTTTATGTTCATTAGAACATAGCAAGTTGTGTTTTGAGGTCCGCTATTCGCTTTTTGCACCTCAAAACCTTGCCACCTTATCAGGTGGTTTGGTTTACTCCGAAGTCGTAAACCTTGTAAAAATTATAATTATGGAACAGAAAAAGAAGTACCCAAACAATGGAGGGCGCAAGCCGAAGCTCGACCCACGAACACATCGTTATTCATTCAATTTGGATGATGTAGAGAACGCCAAATTCCTATCATTCTTTGATAGGTCAGGCTACACTATCAAAGCACATTTTATTAAGAACTGTATTTTTGGTAAGTCGTTCAAGGTAACAGTCAGGGATAAAAGTAAGGTTGATTATTACATTCAGCTAACACAGTTCTATTCACAATTCAGGAGCATAGGGCAGAATTATAATCAGGTAGTGAAGGAACTTCATTTCAATTTTTCAGAAAAGAAAGCACTTGCTTTGCTGTACAAGTTGGAACAATGTACTTTGGAATTGATAAAGACTAATGAAATGATAGTTCTTTTAAGCAGACGGTTTGAACAGTCTTATCAAAGGGAGGGGACAATATCAGCAGAGGAATAAAAACTGCTTGCACAAAAAGAAAAATCCCGAAGTTGCCACGTGTACAACTTCGGGATAGTTTCTTTCTTATTTATCCGTTCCGTGTTCTTTTTCAAACTTTCGGAGCGTACCTACATCAAACCTTTCCTTTATGAACTCTCGCACATCGGAAGCCCGATAATAGGCTTTTCCGCTAATCATCATAAAAGATAGCATCTTTTTGCTTCGCAATCTCTGTAATGTTCGGGTGCTTACTTTGAACAACAGGCATAAGTCCTGATTATCCAAAAGTTTATCGCCCGGCATTACTTCGGGATTGGTTTGCAAACTCTTCACGTCTTTGCCTACTTCTTCCAGTTTATCAAGTAGTTTTTGCATCCAGTCTTTGAACTCGTAATTATCTACATACATATTGCTTCATTTTTCAGGTTATACATTAATGATTACCAATCGATTGATGAAGCAAAGTTCGGAAAAGGAAAGCAAACAAATTACAGGGTAGTATATGCTACCCCGTATAAATTGATGCTAAACGCCTGATTATCTATACCCTTTATCTTCGTGTTCTTTACGAATAAGGGTTATCAGTCCATTAAGAAACTCTGTTAATTTAGTAGATTTTCGTTTTATAACATCTTCATGCTTTTGGTGATAATCGCCCAGTTTGATATTGAATAACCATTCAAAACCTTTGCCTAAATCCGTCAGGTGAATGGGTTTGCCATTCTGATATACTATGCGTTTGGAAAGAAATAAACCGCTGACTATTTCCATGATATTTACAAGGTTTGTTTTGTCAGCTAAATGGAGAGGGGATAGAAACAGCTTGTTTGCGTGCTGCTTGAATTGTTCTGGGTATTTAATGCGCCATTTTACAATGCGCATTTCAGTGTTCAATAATCCTATTGCTTCATCAATCAAATGCAAGTAGGGTATTTTTTTCTTGCTCAAACCGCACACGATACGATTTAAGCCGATGTAAACCAAAAGAGAAATAGCGTAGTAAAACGCTATAATCCTGTTCATTGATACTGAAATTAGCCAAATGTATAGCTAATTCTTCAATAGCTTCTGCAAATTCGGATGCAGAAACTTTACGTTGCGAGTATTCCGACAATAAACGGAAAAATCTCTGTTCTAATAGTACTTTCATTTGAGAATAATTTTATTAATAAGCCGTACTTATTCATCATGTGAAATAATAGTCATAAAAAAAATGTAGTCAATCATATATTAAAGTTCTTTTTCTGTTTCAAGATATTCAAGTTCAGAAATGCATATATCTATATCTTTTAGCATTATCGAAATATCTTTGGATTTTAATTTCTTACAACATTCTATCCTAAGAACTTTTTCCCAATCTTCTAAATCTATACTCCATGTTGATATTTGAGTACATTTATTTAATATTATACCGATACGTTCTACGTCTTTTATAGTTGAAACAGATGTTCTGAAAATCAAAATTAAGCTTCCCATATAATTAAAATATTATCGAATTACTTGAATAAACTATATGAAATACCGAGATTAAAAAATGGTATAAGAGGACGTGCTTGTTCTATAATAGGTCTTTTTTCCATTCTTCCATTCTCATCTACTAAATTTACTTCTTTTCTATTTTTTTGATAAAGCCCACTTTTTATAACCGTAGATAATCCGGCATGAACAGATAAATAAAAATGCTTATTAATAATATACTCATAATGGATTTCAGGCTTAAAAACAGCATCACTATAATAGCAAGTTTCTGAAAAACCCCTTAAATTGGTTTTGAGATAAAAACTCTCTCCTGACATGGAAGTACCTATTGAAATTCTTTGTGTGCGCATCTGATAACGTAAATATATCTGACTTGGTAATGTTACATCTACGCTTAGATATGGATTAAAACGATGCCAATAGGTAATGACAGGCATTATAGGAATACTATTAAATAAAGTCATTCCCATAAGACCTGTACTAAAACTCATATTAGTTTTTTTTACAATTACCATTACAGCAGAGAAGCGACCTTGCACCTTTCCGAAACCTTTGTCCCAACCGTCAAGCGTGATATTGGCAGATAATATTAAAGGTTTATTAAACAAATTGATATAATATGACCCATTCAATCCACCTGCATAATAGTTGTATGCATTTTGTGTGAACAAAATTGATTGATTGGTATTAGGAAGATTATTTTCAAACTTATAGCAGTTATATTGAAGATTGGCATATAGTGAAATATTTCTTTGTTTCAAAATAGGAAGCATTGTTGAAAATTTGATTGTATGTAAATCGTTTTTTCTTCCTTTCTCAACATCCTTCCCATTCATTTTAAGGGTGTAATCATGCATTCCCTTTGTTTCCCAGTATAAATTCAAAGTACGGTATCTTGAAATATTGCGTGCCGTAAAACTTCTAATATCATTAGCTAAAGAATCGGTTATTACTTGTGCATTACTGTATATTGATGATATGCCACCCAATATTAAAAACAAAATTCGTATAAAACAGATTTGTTTGTTAATTTGGTTATGTACTTTCAGTATTCCTGTGCAGAACTTCTGTATTTGTAATAGTACATAGTTAATTCCACCGAGTAATAAAATTGTATTATTCTTATTTTTCATGACAATGGTCTTTTAAATTTTGCAAAGGTCATGTAGTTTTAAGATGTAGCAAAGGTCTTTTCATTGGAAGATTTGGACGATTTATTATATTTATACTATGAAATCATCTTTTTTATCCTATATTTGTAATCTAAATGTTGAAAAATGGCTGAAAGAAACTTTTTAGAAATACACTCCTTTTTAAATGGCAAAGATGATATAAAGAGCATAAAGAATGATTTTTGTGTTTTTTCGTATGAAAAAGACATCATTCCCCCTTATCCAATAAAGAATGATATGTATGTATGCTGCATTGTGACTCGTGGAGAAGCACGAGGTCGAATAAACTTACTTCCTTGCACGTTGAAATCACAAGCAATGTGCATAACAATGCCGGGATATATTCTTGAACATGAATATATGAGCGATGATTTCCAGTGTATATGTATTATGTTATCAGAAAGATTTCTTAGTGGATTAGGATTATCCTATGATTTTCAAACTCATCTTTTCATTCAAGAAAATCCAATACTAAATCTAACAGACGAACATTTTACTCCTATAATATCGTACTGCAATATGGTGCGCAATATATTGGGTAGCAGAAATCCCTATAAAAAAGAAACAGTAAAACATCTCACTTGTGCATTTTTTTATGGATTAGGATATTATTTTTATGAAAAAGCGGAAAACAGAAAACTAACTAATGACGAAATTTTAATGCAGAAATTTTTAAAAGAAGTTCAGCAGTTTTATAAGCAAGAAAGAAAAGTTATATTTTATGCAAACAAGCTATGTTTATCTGCGGGCTATCTTTCTACGCTAATAAAAAAAGTTAGTGGGCGTACAGTAGCCGATTGGATTGATGATTATGTAATATTGGAAGCGAAAGCCTTACTAAAATCTGGCAAACTGACTATACAACAAATTAGCGATGAATTGAATTTTCCATCTCAATCTTTTTTTGGAAAGTATTTCAAAAGAATAGTAGGAGTATCACCTAATGAATATAAAAAGGATTGAGAATATCATATTATTGAGAAAATAATCCTATCTTTGTGATAGGTTATTAAGTGATGCAATCTATAGAAAGAAAAGGCAGATAGCACGTTGCTAAACCGTTACCCTTTTAGAAAAATAGTTTTATAACTGATTGTATTTCAGTAAAATAAATAATAATACTATAGTAGTGGCGAATGTACGTCCCGCCGTAGTTGTTCCGTAGTGCAAGCCATGATAGGTGGTCTCATAATAGTTGAACAGATTGTCTATACCGGCGTTTACTTCGGCATTCCAACGCTTGTTCAGGTTGAATTGATGCCGGGTGTTCAGTCTCCAGAGTTGATAGCCTTTGCCGTCTCCGTCGTCCTGATAGTAGCGCTTGCTTTGTATGCGCCCGTAGATGCCGAGACCGAGGCGATAGTTGGCACGCTTCCAGGCATGAGTCCAGGTGGCGCTTACGGTAGCGCGATGGTGTGCCATGCCGTCTATCACAACGTGCTTCATCACTTCATCGTCCGTATCATATTGGTTTGCCTTAGTGTCCAGGTAGCTGTATCCACCGGCAAGAGTCAGTGACTGGATGGGAGTCCAGCGGGCATTGACATCGACGCCGCAGGTGCGGGCATCGTCCATATTCCGGTATTGGCGGACGCGGGCAGGGTCGTAGGTGATAACGAGGTCGCCCGGTGCCTGGGATGTGGGGATGGTGACAAGGGTAATCATATTGTCCAGCCAGTTGCAGTAGCCCGTAGCGTTGATGCTGAAGTGCTCGCCGTTGTATTCCACACCAGCGGAAACGTAACGGCTGGTTTGAGGCTCCAGGTCTTTGTTTCCCAGGTTCAGTATAACGAGGGACATCTGGCGGATGTAGCGGTAATGAAGCTCCTTCAAGGTCGGCGTTTTGAAACCTTCTGAGTAAGTGGCACGCAGGTTGAAGCGCCCCAACTTGTAAAGAGCGGATATTTTAGGGGTAACCCGTACGCCGAAGTTCTGGTTTAGAGTCAGTCGTGCGCCTGCGGTTATGTTCAGTTGGCTGGTGGGCGACCATTCGTCTTGGGCATAGAATGAAGTGGTGTAATCGGATACATCGTCCTCATCCAGCCGCCGCGGAGCATCCAGCCAGTTTATTTCCGTATCGGCTCCCACGCTCAAGCGGTTGAAGTAGGGAAGGTTGAAAATTCCTTTTAATTGAATGAGCAGACGTTTCTGGTCACTCTGCAAGCCCTTGTCACCGGGATAGTATGGGAAACTGATTTCCTTGCCGTTATCGTCGTATTCCTTATCCCAGGTTTCGCGTGTATAGGCGTAATAGTAGGCATGGCTGTCATAGTTAATATCCATTGTGACGTTATTGCTGTTTGGCAGTTTCAGTTTTCCACCTGCCGAGACAGAGGTATTGCGGTAAAGGAAATCGTATGTCTTGTAATCGGGTTCTCCGCATTCGCGATAGATGCGCTTGCGATAGAAGCTGCCGTCGGCATACAGGCTGAGATCCTTGGTGGCTTGATAGTCGAAACGCTGGGCTATCTGCCAGTCTGTATATCGGTTTACCGTTTTGTTGATGGAGTTTGTTACAGGCTTTTCATAACGGTTGGGATCTTCGTAAGTGGTGTTTTGCCATCCGTCGGAGTGCTTCAACTGGAAGTTGGTAGCAGAAGTCCACTTGCCTGATTTGATTTGTATCGTATTCGATTGGCGGACTTCACCGTAAGAGCCGCCACGGGTGGTGTTCTCTACCAATATGTCTTCTTTGTGCTTTTTGGTGATGATATTCACTACGCCTGCCATGGCGTCACTGCCATATAGGGCGGATGAGGCGCCTTTTACGATTTCGATGCGCTCGATGCGGGCAGGGTCTATCAGTCCCAGGTTGTTTTGTCCGCCTACATCACCGTGTATCTTCTTACCGTCTATGAGCAGCAGTACATATCCGTTGCCCAGTCCGCCCAATTGCATATTCGAGCCCATATCGCTCTGGTTGAAATCGAATGACGGACACAGTCCGGTCAGAATCTCTTCCAGAGAAGCGCCGCCGTAGCTGTCCAATGCCTTGCGGTTAATGACTTCCGTCTGTACGGGAGCATCTTTCAAATAATGTTCCGTACCCGTGCCGGTCACTACTACTTCCTGTAGCATGAGTGATAATTCTTTCTCGCTTTTGTTCTCAATGATACTTTGTGCCGCAGCATTCTGCATGGCACACAGCAACATTGCCCCAAGCCAATACTTGTACTTCATTGTCTGCCGATTTTTCTTAGAATAAACAAAACGGCACGTCGCTTCTATACCCGAATGGTAATGGCCCGAAAGAATAAAATAGGATACCTATTATATAATGTAGGGGACATCGCTTCTAACCCTGGAAGCTACGTACTCAAGTTATGGAAGTTGGTAGGTATTCTGGCTCTCCTCAGTCTTGTACTGCCTTCCCATTGCGTCGTTGCAACAGTGGCTTTTGTAGTTACAGACTTATTTCTGTGAGGATTACAGCTGCAGGTACAGCTCCGGTCTTGCACCGGATTCCCTTGCATCGGCGGGCAGGTATGCCCTTCGATTGCCAATTCCGGCACAAAGATAAGGACTTTTATATATAATTTCGTGTTTTTCGGCAAAAAGTGTGAAGCAATGTAGGTTAATTGCTATATAAGTTCCGTTTTCTCTTGATGATTGTATAATAGCAGTATTTCCCTAACACTCTTTCGTAGAACCGGCTATTATAGAAGCAACTGCCGCATCCCCCGTCACATTCACCGAGGTACGGAGCATATCCAGCGGGCGGTCGATGCCTAAGATAAGTGCCAGACCTTCTGCCGGGATGCCTACGGAAGTGAGTACCATGGCAAGTATTACGTAACTTCCGCCCGGAATGCCCGGTGTGCCGATGGAAGAAAGCACGGTCATGGCAACGATGATGCAGAGCTGTGAGAAACTCAGGTCGATGCCCAGTACCTGAGCGATGAACAATATGGCGATAGTCTGATAGCAAGAGGTACCGTCCATATTGATAGTAACACCGACGGGAAGGACAAAGGAACTGATGTCTTCGGATACTCCCAAGTCCTTCTCTACTGTTTTTATAGTAACGGGAAGTGTGGCGGCACTGCTGCTTGTAGTAAAGGCAAACAACTGCACCGGATACATGCAGCGGATAAACTTCTTCGGACTGATGCGGGTAAAGAAGTGCATCAGCAGCGGATAGAACACAAGCAGCAAGAGGAACAAAGCGGCAACCACCGTCAGCGCATAAACCGCCAGTGCGCTGAATATACTGGTGTCTCCCTGGAAATCCGCAATCAATCCCGCCATCAGGGCGGCAACGCCCCAGGGAGCGAACAGGATGATGTAATCCACCATCTTCAGGATGATATCGTTCAGGCTGTCGAACAGTGCAATCACCGGCTGTACCTTCTTGGCCGGCAACGCCAGTGTGGCCAGACCGAAGAACACGGCAAAGAATATAATTTGCAGCATCTTGCCGTTGTCCGATGAGGCTTTGATGATGTTATTAGGCACTATGTCGTTCAAGAAAGCCAGCGGACCTTGTTCACGGGTTTGTTCGGCGGCAAGTTTCTTCTCCTCGGCAGCGTTGTGATACTGCTCTTGCAGGTGGGCTATCTGATCCTGTTTCACCAGTCTGCCGGGCTGTACAAGCAGTCCCATAGCCAATCCGATGAGTATGGCAACCACCGTTGTACAGATATAAATGCCGATTGTCTTTCCGCCGATGCGGGAGAACTTGCTGATGTCTTTCAGTCCCGTCATGCCTTTTATCAGCGAGATAAAGACAAGCGGAATGGCTATAAGTTGGAGCAATCGGATAAAAACCTGCCCCCACGGCTGAATCCAGTTACGTATAAACGGCACGCCGTCTACCCGCAGGGCAACGAGCCCGATGATAATACCGGCAACCATCCCTATCAGGATTTGCAGGTAAAGGGGAATATCAGATAATCTCTTTCTTGTAGTCATGGTTGTTGAAGACATTTTAGTGACTAAAACAATCGAATCGTAAATATGTTCCTACTCCGGGTAAGGACGGTAATAGGCTTCCGCTTTCGCCAGTGTTTCCATCTTGCCCACATCGAACCAGTTCTTGCTATCTACGGGATATCCCCGGATAACCGCCTCTTTGCAGATATCGACGTAAAAGGGGATAATAGAGAACTTACCCGTCCATCTTCCGCCTTCCATAAAGCGGAAGATAGAGGGGGAGAGGACGTGCACGCAGCCGAAGGCCTGCAACTGATACTTATCGGAAGGATAGTCCAGTTCCGGCGGTAGCACCTCACCCGTAGAGAGGTTGGTCCAGCCGCAAAGGCGGTTTCCACCGTCCATAAGCAGATAGCGGGCTGTTTTGCGGTGGTTGGTGAGGAGCGTGGCATCGGCGCCACTCTCCAGGTGATGGCGATAGAAGGCAGCGAGATCCAAGTCGGTCAGGATATCGGCATTGTGGATAAGGAAAGGCTCGTCGGTTTCCAGCAGGGGGCGGGCTTTCCTGATGCCCCCGCCGGTATCGAGCAGCATGTCCCGTTCGTCGCTGATGCGGATGCAGGCGCCGAAGTTGTTGTTGGCACGCAGGAAGTCGAGAATCTGTTCGCCGAAGTGATGTATATTAATGGTGATATCGTTGAATCCGGCTTCCATCAGTCGCAGTATCACCCGTTCCAGCATCGGTTTTCCGGCTACCGGGACGAGTGCTTTGGGCATATTGTCCGTCAGCGGACGAAGGCGGGTGCCGAGTCCGGCGGCAAATATCATTGCTTTCATTTAGTTCTTTGCTTTGAAGGTCTGTTCGATGTTCTGTTCGCGGTGCATCAGGTTTACCTGTACGCCGAATTTCTGATTAAGATGCTCTGCCAGGTGCTGCGCCGAATATACGGAACGGTGTTGCCCGCCGGTGCAGCCGAAGCAGATGGAAAGGTTCGTAAAACCGCGTTCCATGTAGCGCTTCACCGAGGCATCTACCAAAGCGTAGGCGTGCTCCAGGAATACGGCTATCTCGCCGTCCTCTTCCAGGAAGCGGATCACGGGTTCGTCCAGTCCGGTGAAGGGTTTGTAGCGTTCGTACTTACCGGGGTTGTTCACGGCGCGGCAGTCGAATACGAATCCGCCGCCATTGCCCGATGTGTCTTCGGGTATACCTTTCTTATATGCAAAGCTGGTGACCTTCACCACGAGACGGCGTTTCTGCAGGTCGTCGGTGAATTGCTTCAACTCGGTGAGCTCGCGCAGTATCTTACAGAGGTAGGGATATTCGGGATAAGGCTCTTGCAACAACTGGCGCAGGTTTGCGATGGCAAAAGGCACACTTTGGATGAAATGCGGTTTCTTTTCAAAGTATCCGCGGAAGCCGTAAGCACCCAGCACCTGCATGGTGCGGAAGAGTACGAAGTGACGCAGTTGTGCGTAGAAGTAGGCTTCGTCTACCGGCTGGTACTTGCGCAGGGCGTCGATGTACTCTGTCAGCAGTTCCTGGCGCAGGCTGTCGGGATAGTTGGCTTTGGCTTGCCAGAGGAAAGAGGCTACGTCGTAGTACACCGGACCTTTGCGTCCGCCCTGGAAGTCGATAAGCCAGGGCTCGCCGTCCTTCACCATCACGTTGCGGCTCTGGAAGTCGCGGTACATGAAGGTTGCCGAACTGCTGCGCAGCAACACGTCCGCCATCTTCTGGAAGTCGTCTTCCAGGCGGTCTTCCTGAAACTCCATGCCGGTGGCTTTGAGGAAGCAATACTTGAAGTAGTTCAAGTCCCACAGAATAGAGCGGCTGTTGAACTCCGCCTGCGGATAGCAATAAGAGAAGTCCATGCCGTCGGCGCCTGCAAACTGCACGGCAGGCAGCAGGCGGATGGTCTTGCGCAGCAACTGCTTCTCGTCTTCGCCGAATACGCTGGTCTTGCGTCCTTTCTCTATGGCGTTGAAGAGGAGTGCGTCGCCCAGGTCTTCCTGCAGATAATATATGTCATCTTCGGAGCGGGCAAATACTTGCGGTACAGGCAGTCCCTTCTGGCGGAAATGATCCGCCATATAGAGGAACGCGCGGTTCTCTTCTACGGATTCTCCGCTGACGCCAATCAGCGTAGGACGTCCGGTGAGGCGGAAATACCGGCGGTTGGAGCCGGAAGAGGGGAGTTCATCAATCAGTTCCGGTTCATGTCCGGTATGTGCGATGTAGAGTTTTTTTAGTTCTTCGGTTATCATATCAAATGTTTTATTTTGGCAGCTAAGATAAGAGTTTTGGCGGAGATATGCTTATCTTTGGCGGGAAAATGATGATTAATGAAATGTATGGAACGATGAAGAATATTCCTCAATTCCTGATTGCCGCCCCCACTTCGGGCAGTGGCAAGACTACCGTCAGCCGGGGACTGATGGCATTACTCGCCAAGAAAGGCCGGATAGTGCAGCCCTTCAAGTGCGGGCCGGACTATATCGACACTAAGTATCATACGGCAGTCTGCGGACGTTCTTCCATCAATCTGGATACTTTCATGGCGTCGGCGGAGCATGTCCGGCAACTCTATGCACGCTATTCCGCCGATGCCGATGTTGCCGTTGCAGAGGGCATGATGGGGATGTTCGACGGTTACGCCCGCGACCGCGGCTCGTCTGCCGAAATCGCGCAACTGCTGGATATTCCGGTGGTGCTGGTAGTCGATGCCAAGTCGGCTGCTTATTCCGTGGCGCCGTTGCTATCGGGCTTCATCCACTTTCGTCCGGGGGTGAGGGTAGTGGGAGTCATTTTCAACCGCGTAGGCTCGCCGCGCCACTACGGGATGCTGCAAGAAGTCTGCGCCAACCTCGGCATAACTTGCTTCGGTTACCTGCCCAAGCAGAAAACGCTGGAACAGGAATCGCGCCACCTGGGGCTGGACTTCAACCGCTCCGGGGTTACGGACTCGTTGGATTTGCTTATCGATCTGCTGGAACAGCATGTCGACTGGGAATCGTTGCTCCGGCACGCCACCCGCCCCTTGCCTGCCGGTTTGCCCGAAGTTTCCGCCCGTCATCCGGGTACGCTGCATATCACAGTGGCGCGCAGTGAAGAGGCTTTCTCCTTTCTTTATGCCGAGCATCTGGATATTCTGCATAGCCTGGGCACCGTCACCTTCTTTAATCCCGAGGATGACCGCCCCATTCCTGCCGATACCGACTTGCTCTATCTGCCGGGCGGCTATCCGGAGCATCGCTCTGCCGAACTGGCAGGCGCACTGCATACCAGGGAGTCCGTTCGCGAATATATAGAACGTGGCGGCAAGGCCCTTGCCGAGTGCGGCGGCATGATCTACCTCTCGCAAGCCATCCTTCACGATGCCACGGCGGCACAGCCTGCCAGGGCTGATAGTATGGCGGGCGTTTTCCCTTTCTCTATCTCTAACGAGCAGGAGTGCCGGAAGCTTACATTGGGATACCGGCAATTCACATACAACGGACAGCATCTGCGAGGGCATGAGTTCCACTATACGCAGTTTGCCGGAAGTGATGTCATGTCCTCTGTGGCGCAGGTCTGCAATGCCCTGGGACATCCGGTCGCTACCCCGGTTTTCCGTTATAAGAATGCTATTGCCAGCTATACGCACCTGTATTGGGGCGAGATTGATTTAATGTCTCTCTTTTAAGGAATTATCATGAAGAAAGTCTATACAAAAACAGGAGATAAGGGGACGACAGGCATCCATGGCGGTGCCCGCGTCCCTAAAGACGATCCCCGTATCGAGGCCAATGGCTGCCTCGACGAGTTGAACGCCCAGATCGGTATCGTTCGTTCCTTGCTTCCGGCAGAAGATGCATGGCAGGAGCTGCTGCACACCGTACAGCGGGAGTTGATGGTGGTGATGAGCCACGTTGCCACCCCATCGGGGATAGTGAATCCCAATCCGCTGTCTGCTGCCGCGCTTACCCGGCGCTGTGAGCAGGAGATGGACGATATGACTGTGGAACTGACCGATCACGGTTACTTCCTTTTGCCCGGCGGTACTCCCGTCTCTGCACAGTTGCAGTTTGCCCGCACCGTGGCACGTCGTGCCGAGCGCCGCTTGTGGACGCTCCACCGCCTCGATCCGGTGGACGAATCCATCCTGATGCTCGTCAACCGCCTGTCCGATCTCTTCTTTGTCATGGCTCGCATGGAGATGCAGCGGCAGGACTGGTCAGAGGAGAAATGGCAGGCTTTTGCTTATAAGAGGAAAGGTGCCGCTGGGTCCCGATAGCCAGTATCCCGTAAACCACTACCTGCACCCACATTATTATTATCTGCGGTTGTATGTCCGCCAGGCTTGCCCCCATCGAGTTCAGCTTGACAAAGGCAAGTACTGCCGGCGCTACCGGGAAGATGTAGTGTGCCGCCTGCCAATACCACGGCATCAGTTCCAGCGGATAAGATACCCCGGAGAGGAAGATAAACCCGACGGAGAAGAATGCTATCATCAGCAACGGCGCATCGGAGTCCGTAAACCACCGGGAGACGGCAAGTCCGAAGAAAGCGCTGCCTATAAGATAAGGTATCATCATCACTACAATATCCATCCCGCTGCCGATGTGTGGAATACTGAAGATGCGCGGCAGCAGCCCCAGCAGGAACAAAGAGAAGATGGCATAGAGGGCAACATAGACAAAACTTCTGCCCGTTACCCTGCGCACCGCGTTTCTCCAAGTAGGTAACGGATATCTTTTCTTTTCCGCTTCCGCCCCTGTCAGCATCCCTATCACCATCAGCATGGTCTGAAAGATAATGATAATCATCACCGCTGGTATCAGATACGATCCGTACCCCTCGGTATAATTATAGAGTGCCGTCCCCGACACACTCACCGGTGCCGATGTCGCCACCGCCACCAATCCCTGCGGCGGCAGGAACACAGTCCCTTCCGTACGGTGTGCATCGTTCACCGCCAGCATCACCCGCGAACTGGATTCCTGCAACCCCTTGAAGTTGAGAAAAGCATCCGTAGCCGCATAGAGACTGAATACCGACGTTTCCCCCTGCGCCACCCGTGTCTCAAAATCAGCAGGCAGGTAGAGTATGCCCGCCACTTTGCCCTGTGCCATCCAGCGTCGCGCTTCCAGGATGTCCGGCGTCCGGGCATAGACCGACGTCTGCGGCGTGGCATTGAGCAGACGGGTATATTCGCGGCTGAGGGCGGAGTGGGAGAGGTCTACCACGGCAACGGGCGCTTTGCGTACCACGTTGGGGGCATACATATAGTTATAAAGTAACCCGTAGAGGAAGATACCGCCCGCCAGCACCAGCAGAATCGCCGGATTCGTGGCTATGGCGCGCCACTCGCGGCGTATGATGGTGGGAACCAGTTGACGAGTTGACGGGTTAACAAGTTGACAAGGAGCTGCGCAGTCTCTCGTCTCCTCGTCAACTTGTTTCCTTGTCAACTTCTTCATCCACCACCTCAGCACCGGCAGCATCAGCAACGCTCCCAGCGGAAAGATGAACAGTACCGCCACCGATTGCCAGTATGCCCCGAATCCTGCTCCAAAATAAATCATCGCCTGCCCTGCCTCTACGAAATGCCGTATCGGGAAGAGGTAGGAAGTCGCCCTTACCGGTGCATACATCGCCGCTACCGGAAACGTAACCCCCGACAGGGTTGCACCCAGCGAACCCACCATCGACACCACACTGATTACATACGCCATCTTTGGGAAAGCCGAGAAAATGAGCACTGCCAATGCCTGTGTAGCTATGACAAACAACACCGTCAGGGCATTCATCATCGCCAGGCTGCCTTCCAGCGGGATGTGCATGGGTCCGAACAACATTCCGTTGGCGGCTATACCTATAACCGAGAAGATGACTGTATAGGGCAGCAGCTTTCCCGCCACTGCCGTCAGTATATTGTCCCCTGCCGTTTTCATCCATTCCCCTGCCGTGCCGAATTTCAGTTCGCTGCCCATCGAGTAGATGGTAACCAGTAGAACGAGTATCTGGAACAGTATGAAGAAGAACGGATGGCTGAGGTACACCGAGTAGTCCATATCCGGGTTGTAGAGCGGATGGGTATTGGCTTCTACGGGCAACAGAAAGGTTTGTATCTGTTCTTCGCCCGCACCCAGCGCCTCGGCTTGCATCATGATAGGCGAGAGGGCTACAGGAGCAAGGGCGCTTTCAAAAGCCGCCATCAGTTCGCTGCCCACGGAGAGCAGTGCGTAGTGGTAGTAGTAGCTCAGTGTAGCGTCCATCCCCGTTACGGAACGTTGTTCAAAGCCGGTCGGAATGGAGAGGTAACCGTAAATTTCCTTCCTCTGTACGGCCCGGCGGGCGGCGGCCTCGTCGGTAAAATGCTTCGTCACGCTGAAAGTAGGTACGGCAGAGATGCGCCGGGCAATACTGCGCGAGGCGGCGGTATTGTCCTGGTCTACGATGCCGATGGGAATGTTTTCCATCTGTCCGTTGCCGAAGATAGTGCTCATGAAGAAGAGGCAGAACAGCGGCAGCACGAGGCCGGCGCCCAGGTAGAGGCGGCGGGCGGTCATGCGGCGCAGTTCGCGTTTCATCACGGCGCAGAGAGGAGTTTCACGAAGCTGTTTCATCATCCTTGTTTATTCATTGTAAGCAGTACCGACATTCCCGGACGCAGTCCTTCTGTCGTTTCTGTGGGACGTGCGTGTATCTCGAACGTCTGCATGTCGTAACTGCCCGTCTGTTTCGTCGACTTCCAGGTAGCAAAGCTGCCCAGCGGACTGATGTAGTAAATACGGAATTCGATGTTCTTCTTGCCGATGGCAGGCACGTCGGCGCGGAAGGTGCCGCCCATCGTGAACTGCGGCATCAGGTCTTCGCGCACGTTGAGCACCACGTGCGCATCGCTCATCACCACCAGATTCATAATCGGCGTTCCCGGTGCTACCAGTTCGCCGCGTCGGGGGAAGATGGTGGCTATCTGTCCGTCTTCGGGTGCCGTGAGGCGTGAGTCTACGAGGAGTGCGGATACTTCGTCCACCCCGCTGCGGGCGGCTTCTACCAGGCTGCGGGCGGCGGCACGGTCTTCACTTTGGGCGCCATCCGCCGCCATCTGATACTGTTCGTAGGCGGCACGTTCCGCCGCTTGGGCGGCGTGATACATGGCCTCTACCTCGTCCTTGCGTTGAGAGGTGACTACGCTGTCTTTGTACAAGGTCATGATACGCCCGTAGGTGGTCTTTGCCAGGGTAAGGTCACTTTGTGCCTTGTTCCATAGCTGCCGGGCGGTGGCAATGATTTGCCGGCGGGTACCGGCATCTATTTTCTTGTTCTGTTCCTGTGCCACTTGTTCCATGGCGTTTGCCTGCCGGTAACGGGCTTCTACCAGGGGGCTGTTGATGACGACAAGTGTGTCGCCTGCTTTCACCCAGTCTCCCTCGCTGACGAGGAACGAGTCTACGCGTCCCGGCAGCTTGCCGCTGATGCGGATTTCTGTTGCTTCTACCTGTCCTTGCAGCACAAGGGGCTGCCGGCGTGTGAGTAGCATTCCTGCTACGGACACGATGATCGTAATTGCCAGGATAATGACGAATGCAATGCTGATGCTTCTGTTTGTTATCTTCATATAGGTTTGGATTTTATTATTTACTGAAATATCTTGCGTAATGTTCCGGTGTACCGCACAGTGCCAGCAGATTCATCAACGCCACATCATATTCATAATATGCTGCCAACCGCGCCACACGCACTGTTGCCAGCATCGTTTCCGCATCCACCACTTCGGTACTGGTTGCCATGCCTTCGGCGAAGGACTTCTTGCGGATGCGTACCAATTCTTCGCTTAACTCGATGGTTGTATTCAGAGCACGCACATTGTCCTGTGCCTTTTGCAGTTGGGTGTATAGCTTGTCTATGCCCACGCTCAAGTCTTCTTTCGCCTTTTCCTTTCCCAGGGCAAGGGTTTGCCGGGCAATTTTAGACTGGCGGATGCGCTTTTCCCGTGCCAGCCCGTCGAACAGGTTCCAGGTGAATCCCACGCCTATCATGGTGCGGGGTACAAGGTTGCTTTGGATACCGTGTGCATAGAGCGTCTGCTTGCCGAAGAGGGCGATGTCCGGCAGATATCCGCTTTGGTCGATGCGGAGTTGCTGGCGGGCGATGTTCTGTTGCAGGGACAGTTGGTTTACCGTGTAGTTCTCCGCCTGCATGGTTTGGATGAATTCCTCTTTGGCAGGCAGTTGGTCGTTGATGAAGAGTGGTGAAGTGGGGCGGATGCTGCATGTATCTTCTATATTGAGCAGGGTGCGCAGGGCGCTTTGCACTACGCTGACGTCCTTTCGGGCTGCTTCAAGTGCCCGTTCTGCTTCGTCCATATTTACCTGGGCAAAGAGGCGGCCGGCTTTGTCTGTCATCCCCGCAGCTTCCAGCTTCAAGGCGTTTTCGTAATGCAGTTTCAGGTTGTTGTAAGTATCCTGCCTTACTTGGAGCACTTCCTGTGCCAGCCGTAGCCCGAAGTAGCTTTCGGCAAGCAAGGTGCGCTGTGTGGCATCTGTCTGCTGGCGGTTCTCGCGGGCGAGGTCTATCATAGTGTTGCCTATCCGGGATGCGCGGATGCGCTTGCCACCGGAGAATACCACCCACTCGGCAGTCAGCCCCACGGTGGTCAGGTTTCGCGGCGCGAGCGGGAAGGCAAGAGTATGCGCGCCTATCTGGTCCAGTATGCCGCTGATAAACTGGTCGTCTGGAATCATCTCATGCACAAAGTCCTTGGCAGGATTGGTGAATTGGGAGAGGGGTTGTTTTACCTCTATCTTCTCGGAGAGGTGCACGTACGTCCCCGCGCCTTGCAGTGAGGGATACCAAAGTGCATTCAGCTTGTCACGTTCCGCACGTGCTGTTTCTATGCCTTTGTCAGCTATCTTCAGACTGCGGTTGCCGTTATGCAGTTTTTGCAGGGCTTCGTCGAAGCTGAGGGAGAGGGGAGAGGACGTGACTTGTGCCTGCAGATGTACATGTACCTGTGCTATCAATGCTGCTGCCAATAGCGTAGCAGCCATTATCTTTTTATTCATACAAACGTCGTTGGTTTAGGTTTTACGGACGTCTGTAACAAGCCGGAAAGGAGATTTGTTCAGTGTTGCTCCCTCATGCACGCAGTTTACATAGCGTGCATACAGGGACACGCGGCGTGGAGTAAAAATTTATCACCAAAAGAACTTGCTGAATTGGTGCAGATAACTGCCTTGAAACTGGTAACGGCGGATTTTACGACTTCCGAATTCGAAAGTAGCATCCGTGCTGGTTATCAGTATCTTATTGGGAAACTGGCCTTGCCGAGAAGTACGGTTTACGGTCAAAAAGTTCAAAGTTCGCTTATGAACCCCAGTTTCCGCACCACAAATTAGGAAAAACAGGAAGAATTGTCCGAAATAAGTGACGAATTGCGTACGTCCATGCCTTACTTTCCGCAAGAAGTTTACGAATGCTTGCCGGATTTGTTGAAACGGGGCATTATCTTGGTATGGGAAAAGCGTTTTCTTATACCGACTTTGTGGGTGAGGCTGCCAAGCAAAGTTTGTCTGCCTCTGCCGGAAAGCGGATGCTAAAGAAAGCAGAGAAGGCTTCGTTTGTGAAGCACGAGGGAACGAAGTACCGGAAACTTCCGGGTATCGGCGGAAAGTCAGGCTCATAAGCGATCCTTGAACTTTGTGAACCCTAAAATAAATTAAGCCCTTGCAATATCAGATTATTGCAAGAGCTTATGATTTTATGCCAAGAGCATAATTCCCGAGGGAAGTGGGAGAGTTACAAATTCGGAATACCTTAAGAAGGCATCTTGTTTACTACATTAACCTTTAACTCGTTGCGGATGTCAAGACCGGTTCCGACACTCTCAAATGAATCATTGTCATACGTGAAGGTGACGCCCTGCGTGTCTTTATTTTCCGCATCAATGTAGATAGCTGGATAAGTTGTAGTGTTGTATGAGATGCAATCTATATCTAACCAGGAAATAACGGATGAAATTACCGTATCTTTGTTTTATTTATTATTCGGGTACGACTCCTTGATGTCACTCCGCTTTTTTCGAAACGTTTTTCTTACCTTTGTCCCCGTTAAAAAAAAACGATTATGAAGAAACTTCATCCCATAATGTTTGCCGGTACGGGTAGCGATGTAGGTAAGAGTATCATTGCGGCTGCCTTCTGCCGTATCTTCCGCCAGGATGGCTATCGACCTGCTCCCTTCAAGGCGCAGAATATGGCGCTTAATTCGTACGCCACGCCCGAAGGGCTGGAGATAGGCCGTGCGCAAGCCGTACAAGCTGAAGCAGCCGGCGTGCCCTGTCATACGGATATGAACCCGTTATTGCTAAAACCCTCTTCCGACCATACCTCTCAAGTTGTTCTTAACGGACGCCCCATTGGTAACCGCAGCGCCTATGAATATTTTCGCCGCGAAGGCCGTGAGGAACTGCGGCGCGAAGTGTGCGACGCTTACGACCGCCTTGCCTTGCGCTACAATCCCATCGTGTTGGAAGGTGCCGGCAGTATCTCCGAGATTAATCTGCGCGACACTGACCTCGTTAATCTGCCTATGGCTATGCATGCCGGTGCCGACGTCATTCTTGTGGGAGATATAGATCGGGGCGGTGTGTTTGGCAGTGTTTACGGCTCCATTCAGTTGCTTCGCCCCGAAGAACGGGAACGGGTGAAGGGGATTCTTATCAATAAATTCCGTGGCGATATCCGTCTGTTCGAGTCCGGTGTCGCGATGCTTGAGGAACTTTGTGGCATTCCCGTTGTGGGGGTGGTACCTTATTATAGGGATATATATATTGAGGAGGAAGACAGTGTGGCCCTCGCCACAAAGTCTCTCCGTGCGGAACAGGGCAAAGTCAACGTTGCCGTTATTCTGCTTCGACATCTCAGCAACTTCACCGATTTCAACGTCTTGGAACGCGATCCGCGTATCCACCTTTTCTATACCAACAATGTGGATGAACTGGCAAAAGCCGACATCATCCTGCTGCCCGGCAGCAAGAGTACGATTGACGACCTATACGAACTGCGCCGCAACGGTGTGGCGGGTGCGATTGTGCGTGCCCACCGTCAGGGTGCTACTGTGATGGGTATCTGTGGCGGCTATCAGATGATGGGGCAGGAGGTGCTCGATCCCGAACATGTGGAAGGAGAAATAGAGCGCATGCCCGGCTTGGGACTGCTGCCTGTTAGTACACGTATGATGGGGGAGAAGGTGACACGGCAAATTGCCTTTCGCTTAATTGATAATGAACAATGGACAATGGATAATTCCCAGCTCATGCAGGGTTATGAGATTCATATGGGCGAGACTGTTCCCGTCGACGCTCCGGCTTCTCCCTTGAATCTGTTGGAGGACGGGCACACCGACGGTTACTTTGTGGACCGTACGTGCATGGGGACATACATCCACGGCATTCTGGATAATCCGGGGTTTGTCGACTTCCTTCTTGAACCTTTTGCGGACAAACTTTCGCAGACTGCTGAAACCTTCGACTATCACCAATTCAAAGAAGAACAATACGATAAACTGGCCGATCACGTGCGCCGTCACGTCAATCTGCCGCTTATCTACCAAATACTGACCAGCCATGATTGAAGGACACGGAGATGATTCCTATAAATATGCCCGCCCGATAACGGCGAACTTCAGCTCGAATGTTTACAATCGGGTGGATCTGTCGGATTTGAAGGCGCATCTGTGCCGGTGCATCAATGGAAATGAGGCATCCTGTTCTCTTTCTTCCTATCCCGAACCGGAGCCTTATACGCTTGAGGCGCGGCTTGCTGAGAAGTACCGTTTGCCCGCCGAGTCCGTATGCGTGACGAACGGCGCTACCGAAGCTATCTACCTTATTGCCCAAACCTTCCGCGGAACAAATACTGCTATCTTGCAGCCCACTTTCAGCGAGTATGCAGACGCTTGCCGGATGCACGCCCATCGGGTGACTTCGCTCTATCAACTGCCTGCCGTACAAGAGGGGTATTGCTTGCCCGAAGAAGTGCGTATGCTTTGGCTTTGCAATCCCAATAATCCTACGGGCATGGTGGTAGATAAAGAGTATTTGACGGAACTTATAAACCGTAATTCGCAGGTTTGTTTCGTCATCGACCAGTCCTATGAGTACTTCACGTTGCGTCCGGTTTTTACTGCTGCCGAGGCTGCCGCTTTCCCAAATGTACTGCTGTTGCACTCCATGACGAAACGTTATGCTGTTCCCGGTCTTCGCTTGGGATACGTTACCGGCCCGTCTAATCTGTTGCATCGGCTGCGTACTAACCGTATGCCGTGGTCTGTCAACCAGCTTGCCATAGAAGCCGGATTGCATCTGTTGGTGCACGATGTTCCCAATCCGTTGGATGTTGCTGCCTATTTGCAGGAGACGGCCCGTTTGCGTGCCGCCCTCGAGGCTTTGGGCGGTATGGAGATTTGGACTACCGAAACGCATTTTATGCTGGTGCGCCTTCGTGTGGGCAAGGCTTCCGCCTTAAAGGATTATCTTGCTGAAAAGTATGGTATTCTTATTCGTGATGCCTCTAACTTCGATGGACTCGATGAGCATTTTTTCCGCATTGCCACACAGACGCGTGAGGAAAATGACCGGTTGGTAGAAGGAATTGCGAAATGGATGGAAGAAGGATGATATGGAAGATATACTGATTGTCCTGGGGCTTGCCCTTCATCTGAATCTGCCGTTGTTGGCTGCCTGGCTGCTGGATAGCTGGCTGGGCGATCCTGCCTGGTTGCCACACCCTGTGGTTGCTTTCGGCAAGGCAATTTCTTTCTTTGAACACCGGCTGAACGTAGGTAAAGCTCGCTTTCTGAAAGGAGCCTTCACAACGTTGTTTCTGGTGGCGGCAGTCTATTTACTGACCTTTTTTCTGCTGCGTTGGGTGGGAAGTTCTTCCCGGGGCGTACTCCTCGGCCTGCAAATACTTCTTATTTTCTACTGTCTGGCGGGTACTACGTTAGTGCGTGAAGTCCGCATGGTTTTCGAAGCGGTGGACCGCTCATTGGAAGCGGGACGAACACAGGTGGCGCGTATTGTAGGGCGCGATACTTCCGAACTGTCTGCACAAGAGGTTCGCACTGCTGCTCTCGAAACCCTTGCCGAGAATCTGAGTGACGGGGTGATTGCCCCTCTCTTCTGGTTTGTGCTTCTGGGTGTGCCCGGTATGCTTGCCTATAAAATGGTGAATACGCTCGACTCCATGATAGGATATCGCAACGAACGCTACCGCCAATTCGGTTGTTTCGCCGCCCGTCTGGACGATGTTGTCAATTATGTTCCCGCCCGCCTCACCGCTTTCCTGATGGTGCTGGCTTCCGGGCGGCTTTCCCTGCTGGCTTTCGTCGGCAAATATGGCAGTCAGCACGCCAGTCCCAATTCCGGTTATCCCGAAGCTGCTCTTGCCGGTATCCTGAACTGCCGCTTCGGTGGCCCTCATAATTATTTCGGCGAGGAAGTTTGGAAACCTTACATCGGACATCACGACCGGCCCTTTTCCACGGAGGATATGCATGTGGCTGTCCGCATCAATCGCCGTGCCGAGGCTTTGATGGTTGTAGCGGTCGTATTGACTGCCACATTCGTTTCTTTTTACTTTTAATGCGTCGTTATTTTAACAGATGCTTTGCTCTTTGAAAACTTTGTGATATATTTGCACGTGCTGTTGCAGCTCCGGAGATCACATTGATGCACAAAATGAAACAACATTCATGGGTAATATACTAAAATACACACTTTGGCTTCTCTTCTGTACCGGCAGTGCATTACTTGCCTCGGCAGCTGACATTTCAAACTCTATGGAGGAGAATGAAGACGATGCGGTTCACGAAGCTATTCATACTTTCCACAATAGCATGGGGTTTGATTATCTGACAAAAGAAGAATGTGACTCACTGAATGCCGACAGTCTGCTTGCTGAACTGAATGACTCCAAACACTATTATTCCTATTTTGACTTCGGCAGGATACTGACCAAATCATACCTCTTTCGTGGAGAAGTGCGTCTGGCCATCGCCCTGAGCGACCAGATGTACTCCAAAGCCCGCGCCCTTTCTTATCCCATTGGCAATGCCCTTGCCTTGAATGCCATGGGAGAAGTTTATTCCTATACCGACAGGTTGAAGGAGGCGGGCATCGCTTACGAAAAAGCGCTGGAACTGCTGGATGGTATGAAGGAAGAAGATGTGCACATCAGGATACTATTGACCGAGTTGATAGATTATAGTCTGCACATCCAGAATCCGGTTGCCGCTTCACGTTACCTTTCTCGCCTGAACAGTTTTCTTGAAGAAGAACTGTCGGTGCAGGAACTGGCTATACGTCATATAGCCAATGCCTCTTACCTGTTGTTTAAGAAGGATGTGAAAGCCGCCCGTGAACATTTGGACGAAGTGGAACAACTCCGGACAAGATTAATACCGGGTATACAAGAGTATTTGTTGATTGTGAATGCCAGGTATTTGGTCGCTTCCGAAGATTATGAGATAGCGCTGGCCACGTACAACGAGTTCCTGCAGACCGAATGTGCCCGCATGAACCATGCTTTATATAAGGAGACGTTGCAAGAGAAAGCAGACTTGTTGCTGACAATGGGGCAGAAGGATGAAGCCTACGCTCAGTTCCAGAAGCTGTTCTCGTATATCAAGTCCTCTTTTGAAAATAACTACCCAAAGGAAATAGATCAACTTTGCACCCGTTTCCAAGCCGACCAACTGGCGTATCAGAATGAACATGACCGCATCGTTTCCATGCGTTTTTATTTGGCGGGCATCTTTGTTTTCGTGTTGCTGTTGATGGTTCTCCTTATTCTCGGCTGGAAGAAGATTTTCCGCCTGAAACGTTCCCAGCAGTGCCAGGAGGCGATGAAGGAAAAGGCGGAATTGGCTATACAGCGGAAGAATCTTTTCTTATCGAACATGAGCCACGAGGTGCGCACTCCGTTGAATGCCATAGTCGGTTTCTCTGCTGTGCTGACTGATGATGACGAATCCTTTGATGATGAATCGCGCCGGGAGTTCTCCGAGATTATCAAGGTCAATTCTTTCCAACTGCTGAAACTGATTAACGATATCCTGGACTTCTCGGACTTTGAAAACGACAATATCACGTTCAACATACAGGAGCATGATGCTGTGAAATTGTGCCGTGAGGTAGTGGAAACTGTGGTTGCTTCACGCAAGATGCAGGTGGAGATGAGATTTGAAACGGAACTGCCTGTATTGATGCTGGATGCGGACGACGCCCGTCTCCGTCAGGTGCTGATAAACTTGTTGGTCAACGCCACCAAGTTTACAGAAGAGGGATCCATTGTGTTAGAATTGAAAATGGCTGATGACGGTACGGCGCTCTTCTCTGTGACCGATACCGGGTGTGGTGTTCCGCTGGAAAAACAGCAATTGATTTTCGAACGGTTCGAGAAGTTGAACGATTATGTGCAAGGGAGCGGATTGGGCCTATCCATCTGCCAGTTGATAGTGAAATATATGAATGGCAGGCTGTGGATAGACAGTGAGTACACGCATGGTGCACGTTTCTGTTTTACGCATCCTTTGAAGTATAAACCTGTATCACATGAGGAAACAACGCCATGAAACGAACTCTATTCATCATATACAGCTTGCTTTGCGGATGCTTCTGTCCGTTGATGGCGGACGATGCCGATGCCCTGCGGTATCAGGACAGTATTCTGCAGGTGGCTGATGCCCTTCCCGCTACGTTGGCGCGGTTGACGTATCTTCGCGATATGGCTTATAAGCATCAGTATGCGCCCTATAATATGACTTTTTCTACCCGCCTGTACGAAGAGGCGAAGCAACAGGGGAATGTGTTTTATGAAAATCTGGGGGCTTACTATCTAGCATCATGTTATGACAAGAAGCACGATGCAGACAGCCTGGCACATTGGGTTGATATCCTGAAAGAGCTTGTTCCCCAAGTCGGTACATACGATTATTATCTGGAACAGAAGGCGGCTGTCAGTCGTGCTTTAGCTTCTAAAAGGCAGATAGAAAAAGCCGTGTATGTGGCCAAAGAAACATTGGAAGAAGCAGTGCGCCATCGCAGCAATAACGGAAAGATAGCTGCATGCAATAGCTTGGGTTGCGCTTATGGTGTATCCAGTCGCCCCAAAGAGGCATTGGACACTTTTCTGGAAGCCTATAAAAGTTTTTCCCCTCAAACCAAAGCGAGTTTGAAAATAGATATTTTGTCGCGCATAGCCCAGGTGTATGGCAATTCGGGGCGCGATAGCCTGAGGCTTCCCTATTTGCTGGAAATGGACAGCACTTTACAGGAAGTTATTTCCAGAGAGCCGGAAACTCGGAAGAACTGGACCAATTTTGAAATAGACTGCCAGATAAAGTACATTCTCCATTACTTTAGTGTGGATCTTGACAAAGCGCACGAACATATCGAAATGGCGAAGAAACTGTATGGCCCGCATGTAGATCCGGTATTTTGGCTGAACATTCAATTGATACAACTCCAGTACTACAATAGGACTGATGAACCCGATAAAAGTATTGCTCTGATAGACGAGGTTACTTCTACAGTGCTGAACAACTATGTATCTACTTTTGCCACGCTGATAACCTATAAGGCTAACATACAATATGGGCAAGGAGACATAGACGGTGCTATCGAAAGCCTTCGCTACCTGATACAGACGCAGGATTCTCTGAATAATGCTTTCTCTGCCAGCCAGCTGCAACAGGTTAAAGAAATATACCACATTGATGAGTTGTTATTGGAAAAGCAGAAGATTCAAGACACTAATTATCATAGGGGTGTTCTGTTCCTGGCAATTATCCTGCTGTTGGCGCTGCTTTTCTACCTCTATACGCACTATCTTTCCAGAAAGATTGCGGTTGTAGAGAAACATACAGCCGAAGCTGCCTTGCAGGCGGAGACGGATAATATTGCCAAAGACCGTCTGAAGTCGGAGATCAGCCATGATATACGTACGCCGCTGAATGTGGTGGTGGGCTTTGCCGAATTGCTGACCGGAACGGAAGATTTGGACAAAGATACCAAGAAAGAATACGGGCAGATTATCCAGGCGAATGCAGAAAGCCTATTGAGTTACGTCAACAGTATTCTGGAACTGTCCCGACTGGAATCCGGCAAGACCAGGTATGAGCAGGAAGTGTGTGATGTATTGCATTTATGCCATAAAGCGATGCTGGTCATTAATGAGCAGGAAAACTCATCTGTATCTGTGACCTTGCAAACAGAAATCGACAGGCAGGAGATACGGACTGATAAAAAATGGTTTGAAACATTGCTTACCAGTATGCTGATGCCCCTGGAGAATGATTCAGAATGTTACCGGGCCGTTATTCGTATCAAACGGGATATGACCAAGTCCGTTCTCTGTTTCGATGTGATCGATGCTCCGCTTGCAAGGGCTCATTTTGAAAATAAGACGAGCCTGATTCGTCATGAGATCAATGCACACTTCATCCACTACTTCGGCGGCATATACAAAGTACAAGCCGAGGCAGAAGAAGGCCCTACCATTTCGTTTACTATTCCTTACTGAGGCTGATGCGGACAATGCCGCCGTATGGGGTTAATGCATTGAAAGCTTCTTCCCATTGCAGAGTGCCGGCATAAATTTGTGCACAAATCAATACGCCGCCGTGGGCAAAGATAGCTACCCGGTCGTAAGGTTTCTTCTTCAATTCTTCCAGAAACAGATTGACGCGCTGGTATAGCATGGTAAAGGATTCTCCACCGGTGGCGGCTACATTCAGGTAATCGTTATACCACTCTTGCAAGCGCGGATCATCATTGTTGTCGAAAGATTTCATTTCCCAATTACCGAAGTTAATCTCCATAATCCGCTTGTCGCGTTCGGCATCCGGATAGCCACAGTAGGTGGCAAGGCGTACGCAGCGGGTGAGGGGACTGGTATAGACGTGATCGAAAGGAAGATATGCTTTCAGATTTCCGGCTGTGACGGCGGCTTCTTCTTCAAAGGTCGGTTTCAGGGGAACATCTGTTTGCCCGTAACATACTCCGGGGGGGACATCTACTGAGGTGTGGCGAATTAGTGTTACTTCCATATTATGATGGTATTAATGATAATATAAAGGGATCGTTGCATATTGGGTCATAAAGTCTATACCATAAATAGCATAGACATAGATTAGAATAAGGCTTCCGATGTAGAAAGACAGTTCACAGAGTAGGAAAACGGCTCCGCAGCAGTCGCCGGTATAGCCTTGCAAACGCCGTTTCATGAGCCGGTACAGAAGGATAAAGGTGAGTACCGGAAACAGGAGTGCAGGCCACATCTTCAGGGGAAGGAACAATACGAAGGGCAATATTCCGCATATGGAAGCTATCGCCCATTCGCTTTTGCTCATGCGGTTATATACTACCTTTGCCTTACTGTCTTCTTCTTTCCGGGCATAGGGCAGGCAGTTTACAATCTGTGATGCACAGAACTTAGACCAGCAGTCTCCACTAAAAACGAGGATACAAAGAAAATTCAAGGGGAGATTGCGGAGTTGCAGCAACAACAGGAAATAGAATATCAGTCCGATGACTCCATAACTTCCGATATGGGAATCTTTCATAATGGCAAGAGTTCGCTCGCGGGTACTTCCACCGCCAAAGCCATCGAAGAAATCAGCCAGTCCGTCTTCGTGCAGGCATCCGGTGATGAGCAGGCGTGTGATGATAGCGATGATCCATGCAAGTGATATGGGAAGTATATGCCCCGTCAGCCACAGAACTCCTGCCATGATGCCCCCCGTCAGCCAGCCCACCAGTGACCAGTAGGGTACTACGTGCTTGAATGCTTCTGCGGGCACCTCTCTGATTTTCCAGAAGGATAGCCGCGTGAGGAATATGAATGCTGCCAATATATTGTTCATAGTATGTTGCTTTAAACTCTGTGAGACGCTGTGTCCCTTGTGGTGAAATTAAAAGTATTTAGTAATGGAAGCATGCGCAAAGTTATCCATTTCGTTTATCATCCGCACGGCGGAATCCACAATAGGATAAGCACAAATAGCTCCCGTTCCTTCGCCCAGCCGTAAACCTAAGTTCAGTAACGGTTTGGCATGTAGAGCGTCGAGTACCGACTTATGACCGACTTCGTCGCCGCAATGTCCGAAGATGGCGTAATCCAATACCTCGGGATGGAGTTTGCTGGCAGCAAGAATGCAGTTGGTCATGATGAATCCATCTACCAGGATAACCATCTTCAATTCGGCGGCTTGCAGCATGGCGCCTACTGCCATCACCATTTCCAGTCCGCCAAAGTAGCGGATAATGTCGCGGGCGGAGCCGTCGCCTTTGTAGTTTTCAAGGGATTGCTTCAATACTTCATATTTATGACGGATACCTGCATTGTCCAATCCGCTCCCTGCGCCTACACATTGTTCCAAAGGAATACCGGTAAAGCAGGTCATCCATAAAGAAGAGGAAGACGTGTTCCCGATACCCATCTCGCCGAAACTAAGCACATTACTGCCTTCCTCGCGGCAACGGCGCACCACTTCGGCACCCCGTTCCAGACAAAGATTCATTTCTTCTTCCGTCATGGCAGCTTCGTGCAAATAGTTGCGGGTACTTTTGCGCACTTTCATATTGATGATACCACTTTCGTAAGGCAGGTCATAATCTACACCGGCATCTACAATCTTCAGGGTGAATCCGTGCTGGCGGCAGAGGAAATTTACGCCTGCACCCCCATGAAGAAAATTACTGATCTGTTGCCAGGTAATTTCTTTGGGTGAGAGGCTGACTCCTTCGTCTACAATGCCATGATCGGCGGCAAAGATGATGTTTTGCGGATGTTGCAGGGTGGGGGTGAGCGTCTGTTGGATAAGCCCGATTTGGAGTGCCAGTTCTTCCAGTGTGCCCAGTGAACCTTTGGGTTTGGTCAGATTATTGATTTTGTCTGTTAATGCCGGGCGTATGGCTTCGTCCGGGCGGGTGATATGAAATGTTTTCATCAGTCTTATAGCTTTACTTTTATAGTTTTGTTTTAATCTTCACGGGAATACCGGACACCATCAGTATTACTTCGTCGGCACGGGCGGCAATATACTGGTTCATCCAGCCCTGCATATCCGTAAACTTACGTTGTAGTTCATTGTCGGAAGTTGCCCCCATGCCTATCTCATTGGTCACGAAGATAAAAGTGGCATCTTGTTCGGTGAAACGGTCGAACTCTTCTTTAGCGGCAGTTAGTGCACGGTCTATGTCAGCATTCATGTCAAAGAAAAAGTTGGTGCACCACAAGGTTACGCAGTCTATCAGGACAACTCGCTTTTCCAGGTGATGCCGGCTGAGAGCCTTTTCTTCCTCTATATTAGTCCATTCTGTTCCACGTCGTTCCTGATGCCGGATAACCCGTTGGCGGAACTCTTCGTCCCAAATGCGTGCAGTGGCAAGGTAAACGGGATTGGGAGAGAGACTAAGGGCTAACTTTTCAGCGTGTGTACTTTTGCCCGAACGGGCTCCGCCGGTAATTAGTATGATTCGTTTCATGATACCTTGATGTTATGGGAAGCAAATGTACATGATTTCTGTGGTAGTGGCAAGGAATATGTGCCGGAATCTACACCGGAAATAAGAAATAATTAAAGATTCTCTTGCTCCTTTTTGAAAGAAATTATTAACTTTGCCGCCGGTTTCATAACAAAGGAAGTGAAACCATTTGCGGCAGTAGCTCAGTTGGTAGAGCATCAGCTTCCCAAGCTGAGGG
>CAJKXC010000009.1 GCA_905203765.1 uncultured Bacteroides sp. | reverse complement strand
AGCCGCTGGGTTGCATATTCGCGGGGAACCGGCTATCTGAGATACCGTCCAATGCACCAACGCGTACCTTTAAGCAGCCCTCGAAACTCTTCGACTTAACACCGTCCAGGCAATCGAACCGGGGCTGTCCGTCTTCAGTAGCCGATATCATAATTAGGTTCTGGCGGCGCTTATTGGTGGTGTTACCCATCAGGACACATTCATCGCCGGCAGTCGGAACCACACCATTGAATTCTGACACTGGTACAGTAACATACTCGCCACTGACAGATGCAACCTTTACCCAATAGTATTTTAGGCCCGTAGAACTGAATACTTGGCAACGCATCAAATCGTTTTCAACAAAAGTATTCATGTCCTCAAACTCGAATACATAGCTATTCCCAATGTGTTCCACTGATTTGACCTTACCATTTCCAGCAGAGACTACAATCATGCCACCAACTGAACGTATTTTCTGCAATACCAACTCATAGATGGTCATTACCTTACGCACAGTTAACCTGTCAAGTGTCATGCACCAATCACCGTCGGCGATATCTTGCCATATCCGATATCCCTCTCCGGCGAAACCGTCCACGAACTTAGATGATCGTAGAATAGACACAACTGCCTGCGCAATGGTGGCAAGGTTCTTGACGTCGAGGTTCATAGTCTCGGCGAGCTGGTAGACGGTTATTCCTTCTTCAAAGGTGGCATGGTACGGATCAATATCGGGTTGGTCTGTTCGCAAATACTTGTCATCTATCCTGCCGAACTCTTCCTCTATGCGCTGGTCAGTCATCAGAGCAGAATATATATTCGCATCCGTTGCTACCGGCTTCTTACCATCGTAGTAGCGGATAACGTCGCCGATACGCTTGGAATTGATGGACAGACCAGCCATGAAGTCGATAGGGTACTGGGTACTATCCGGCTGGTCTTTTCGGAGACATCGGTCGATATCGATGTTTCCACCACCACCACCTTCAGCCTTGATTGCTTCCCCGATAAACTCGGTCAATGCGGCAGGTGTCGTCGTACCCCATTCCTCGGAATAGGGAGACTGAATAGGTATAAGTGCCCCCTCGGATAGCGGTAGGCGTGGGAATTCAGCAAGCCGAGGGGGCACCGTAAAAGACCCAACATTAGGTACTGTAATAGTGAGTACCTCTGCCGGGACTTCAGTCCTGGGCAAGTTGAGTAGCGGACGGGCGTCCGCGTATTTGAAGGTGAAAGTGTAATTGCTTGGAAGGTCGCGATCAGAGTAGCTCACATTACTTTCTGTCACGACGATCTGACGCAGGTAATTACCTGTGTAGATGTACTTCGCCGATGATGGGAAGAAATCGAGCAGCCATCTTCGCTCTTCTTTATTCAGATGCCCGGTGTTTTTTTGAAACTTTCTTTCAGTGTCGACACGATATTCTTGAGAGACTTCGTCTATCTCAGCCAGGTTGTGGGTATGTTCACCGTTAAATGTGGTGGTACCATAGGCCCGGAAGGTATCTATACCTCCCAATGAATTTTCGAAGAGTATCCATTGCTCTTGTTCGGAGCGCATGTCTTCGGCGAAATACCGCTGTATATAAGTGAGACGTTGTCCACTGGAATTCTCTACCCACACATCGTAGTATGCAGGTAATCTGTGGCCGAGCCAACCGGCAACAACTGAATACTGAAGAGGTATGGTATAGGCATTCCCTGCCGACATATTATAGACAGTATAATCTGTTTGGGAAGTCACGTTCCCGGAGCCATCGGTAAAGTATGCCCGCAATTTAACAATACTGGGAGTCACGGCATAGTAGGTCAATAACTCCGGAGAATAATAAGTAACCGGCTTGCTATTGGGCTGCCACGTCAGGAAGTTCTGACTCAGGAAATTCGTAGCCGAATCTGCCAGCCGGTCCACGCCACCACGTATGGCACGGAAGCTGACGGTATCCATATCAGCGGATGCGGTAAAATCGGCAGCGAGGTTACCTTGTACATATACGGCTGATGTATCCGAAACTACAGTCTTCAGCGAATCGTGTACCACTTGGCGCAGGTCTATTTCTACACGTCCGTTCTTATCCGTCTGGTAGCTTTGTGACAGCAGTATCTCCCCATTCTTCTTCAGCGTGAAGGATATGGTTTCAGTAGTGGCCTGCACGATGAGCGTCTTCAGGTTCATCGAGAGAGAAAGGGCATCTGGTTTTTGCAGGATCATGTCTGATTATTACTTTTAGTTTTTCACAAATTTATGGGCGGTGTACATGAATTTAAAGGACATCTTCTTCCCTTCCTACCAACACGGTTTCAGAGCGAAGATGGCATGAAGGTAGTACCATTTTCCTGCGGTGCCGTCTACGCGACCGGACCGATAGTAACTGTACCATACCTCACGTTCGTACCATGTATTCCCTTGTACAACCTGCGCGTAGGTAGGAGGTGGCGGGAAGATACTTGGGCATTTTACGCTTGTCTCCGGAACGAAACCCGCTGCCTTCCAGTGGGCTTCGTCCAAGAATGTTACCTCGCCTGTCTGCTCCCAATGATATTCCGGTTTCTCGGTATCTATCATAGGGGGTAAGCAGGCGGGGCGCTGCAGGTTAGTAGTGAGCAGGGTACATTCGGCCGGACGGTTTCCGCCGCCCAAGGTAAATCCTATCTTGTCGGGCAGGCACTTCACTCCCTCCAGTAATACAGGGCTGTGTACCTGGAGTGAATTCTTTAGTGCCGGAGGTAGCAGGAACTGTCCGCTAACTGTGTTCAGTGCATGACGCAGCAGCAGGTCGAACTCTCTCCAGAAGGTTTCGTATATGCCACCGACGGCATTGTATAGCAAGGAGTAGGAATCCTTCAGGGTGACGGTTCCTACCGATGCATCTGCGAGCTGCCCTGTACCGGGTTTCACGAATGCCAGCACAGGCTTCTGCTTGTGGCGGTCTGTCTTGTTACCTTCAGTATCGCCTTCTTCGCTATCTTCGTCTGCATCAGTGTCTCCATTGCCGGTTACAAGAGTACTGTTCAGCGCCAGCGCCTCTCCTATGTAAAGCCCGGTGTGGGTTAAAGTGAAAAGGGGGTAAGTATTTCCGTTGCGGTCTGTGTCATACTCTGTATGAAAGGTTGCAGTGGATAGGCAAGGCTGGCAGTCGGGCACGGTCACTTCGTATTCTTCCAGGCCGTCGCTATCGGCAAAGTATGGGATATTTCCTTCACTCAGTAGTTCGGAGTAATCACTCACGGCATGGCCGTCACGGTAGTAGCCACCATTGATGGAGTTGTAATAAGCTGTAGGATATTTCTCCTTCAGCTGCCGGAGGCTGTCGAATGTAGCGCAGTCGGTCAGTGAGGTAGCAGACGAAAGTTTCAGTTGCCGGCGGGTGGCATATTCCACTGATGGATATCCGTCCATATAGGCTGTGAGGTCTGCCTGTGGCTTCTCGTGCAACAGGTCATTGAAGAGGCGCACCGCGACGGTGCGGGAGGCTTCGTCGGGCACGAATTCACAGCAGAACTTCTTGCGGAAAAGGTCGATGAGGTCCGAGCATAGGCAATCGGGCACCAGGTGAGCAATAAGGATATCTCCGTTCACCAATGCATCCATAGTAGCATTGATAAACACCATCTTGTTGAAAGGTGGCGTGTTGTCAAAGAAACCCTCCTGCAGCTCATAACCGAAATGAGCAAACACACGACGCAACACATAAATGCAGCGGATGAAAGGAGTTATGTAGTATCCCGGAGCAAGGCTGATGGTACGCCCGTCTACCTTCTCGGTGCGCGGGTAGGCATTGTACAGCCCGGTCACTGCCCTGCCACTTCTCAGTGGCGTACCGTCCGATGTCATTTCAGCCATTGCGTTAAGTACGCGCCGTTCACCATCCATATCGACGATGGCCGGGAAGATGGAGAAGTGTGGATCTGTATCGGTACGCAAGCTCCAGCACCAGGCAATCCCTTGTTCCACAGTCTTCACACCGGGCACGGTCTCCGTACCGAACACATCGGTAAGAGGCGTGTTCTGCAGGCGACTTAGAAAACTGCCCTCATTCATGTAGAAGGTGGTGGTGATGCCTTCATTACGGTGTGCGGCCAGGACTGCCTGTCGGCAGGGGCAGAAATATTCGCCGTCGGCAATGGTACATTCTATGTCAGCAGATGGGCGTTCTATGTTTGCCAGTCTCTCAGGGTGTCCGGACAGTCTGCGATTGAGTGGGGTATCCGGCAAGGTTACGGGTAAGGTCTGCTCGCCATACTCGTTGAAGAAGAGGTTCGTCCTCTCCACTTCGAGAAATGTATCGGGTGATAGCTGGTAAGATTCGCCGGTGGGGATATGTACTATTTTCATAATAATGAGTTATTTTTTACCTATATTGCGCGAACGGTTCCGCAGTGCCTGTTTGCGTTCGAATTCGGAGAGAATGACCGGTGCCGAAGGGAATCCTTCGTCGTCAAGGTGGATAATGGCGTTGGCAAAGCGCTCCATGAGTCCGGGTGGAAGCGGGTAACCCGTACCTGATGGCTTATCCGTTGGAGTGGCTATCGGAGTGTTGATGGAACCGCCGGAAGCGTATCCGGCCATGCGGGCGCGGATAGCCTGGTTAAGGTCGAGCGTACGGATGGTACCGGCTTGCTGGGATTGATCCAGGATGTCGAGGATAGGCGCAACCGTGGGGTTACTTACTGCAGCATTACTGGCAACCCACTCTTTGGATTGACCGGAAGGTCCTTCTCCTACTATCACAGTGGGATGATCGATGTAGCCGCGTGCGTCCGGATCGTAATCTGCGTTTGGGAAAAGTTTGCCGTCCTGGGCACGACGAACATCGATACTTCCGCCTGACTGGCGTCCAGTGGCGACACGGGTACCGCGGCCGGTACCGGTACTACTTCCGGAGAGAGTCATGTTCTTGACTTTTTCCCGTTCTGCGTTGGCAGCTGCCAGCTGCACCGCTCCCGTCGATGCCATCAGGGCGGCGGCGATAGGTCCGGCAATGGGTCCCAATTGGGCCAAAGCCATCATAATGGCCAGCGCCGTATTCGCTATGATCTGGGATGCCTTTACCGCAAACTGTACATCGGCATACTTTTTCTCTATATCCAATTTCTTTTGCGCCTTTTCCTGTTCCAGGCGTTCCACTTCTTCGGTATTGCTCTGTGCCGCCTCTATCTCGGCGGCATATTTGGCTTCTATATTGTCTATTTCTATTTGCTTGAATGTATTGAAGGCATTGCTCATTCCTCCCAGTACGGTGTTCACTATGCCCTGTATGCTTTGCAGCATCCCACCGAAATCGGCCTGGTCTATGGCTTCTTTCAGTTTCTCTATGTAATTGTAGATGTCGGTGAACTGCTGCGAAAGGTCGTTGCCCTGCAGGGCTTTCAGTTCTTCGGAAGTTTTCTCGGCCAGTTTTTTCTTTTCTTCCTGATATTCCCGTTCCAGGTTCAGTTTTGCCCGATCATATATTTCTGTTATTTCCGCTTCGTCCTGGCCATACTGTTTCGCAAATTCCAACGACGCTTTATAGTAAGCTTCCGTCAGTTGCAGCTTCGTTTTGTATTCTACTTCCAGTTTGGCTTCAGGAGTGACAGGGGTCTGCTCCGCCATTTTCCGTAATGCGTCCATATTGCTACGGAAAGTCTGCTCTGCTTTCAAGCGGGTATCGAACGACTGTTGTTCTGCCTGTTCCACACGTTTTGTAGCATCCTTCACAGTTTGTTCTTTCAGCTTTCCGTTTTTCAAATCAAGGGCTTCCGAAAGCTTGGCATACTTCTCTTCAATAGAGAGACGACGGTCGGCTAAGTTACTGTTGTGAGCAGCTTCCCATATTTCAAATTGCTCTTGGGAAATTTGTTTGTTATGCAGCATCAGCCTGTAGGAATTCAGTGCATGGTCGTGACTTCTTTGTTCCTCGGCTAATGCGTCATCACGCTGGACTTGAAGCTGGCGGATCATCTCCTTTTCTGCTTCAAGCCTCTCCCTTTCATCCTTATCTTTGTCCGTATTGCTGTTTTTTTTCTTCTGGATGCCTAAGTTCTGCAAGGCTTCCAGTTCTGCTTTCAACGCAGCTACTTTCTTGTTACGTGCTTCTACCTCTTCTACAGTAGTAGCTATTGTTTTTTCAGCTTCTTCTATCTCTTTCTTCTTAGATTCAACGAGGTCCGGTGTCATCGTCATTATTTTCTCCAGTTTTTTCTTCTCCTCTATATATCCGTCTATCACTTTCATACGTTCCTCCAAGTCATGTTCCAAACCACTGAGGTACGATTTCTTCAGTACCTCGTTGTAGCCCACCATCTTCAGGATACTTTGCTTCTCGGCCTCGTACCATTGCTTGTTGGCTATCATACCTTCTGTAATGAGGTTGTCCAGCTCATCGATGCCCTGTTGCGCGTCAACCTTCAATTGCAGTTTCTGCTTGTCCGTAAGGAACTGCATGTTCTCAGCGTTTATTTTCACCTTGGATATCTTTTTCAGGGTTTCCGATGTGCGGTCCAGTTCGTCGTTCATCCTGCGTTGCGCTTCGGTCACTTCATCCGTCTTGTCACGAAACAGGGCGAAATAAGAAATGGCGGTTACCACGGCAGAAACCACAAATCCTATGACGTTTGCTTTGCAAGTGGCATTGAACATCTTCATGGCAGCGTTGGCTCTTACCGTGTTTCCTGTCAGTTTGGCTTTAGCTGCAGCATATAGGAGGGTTGCTCCCTTAGAGTTGTTTATCCAAGCCAGTTTCAATTTATCCAGAAGCACCGAAGCCTTTGTAGCTGTTATGTTTTTATAGGTTTCTGTGGTTGCCAGCTGGGTTGCAACCCTATATGCCGAATATGCGGTAATCAGAGTTAATAGTGCACTGCGGTGTTTCACTACCCATCCAATGAGCTCCATCGTCGAAACGGATACGCCAGAATAGAATTCATCCCATTTTTCTTTCATCGGAAGAATAGTCTCCCCAAGTTCCCGTTGTGCATTCTGAAATCGGACAGTGGCCGCTTGAGCACGATCGGCGGATGAAACATAGTTATCTCCGGCCGCTGCCAACTGCTTATCTACAATGGCTGCGACAGCAGACATAAAATCTCCGGTCTGCGCCATTTGCTCATTGATCTCGGCTGCTGAGAGCCCAAGATTATCCAGGATAAGGACTGATTTACGACCAAGACCGGTTACAATGGAGTTCGTCATATAGTCAACGGACTGCCCGGTCTGTTGTGCTTTAAGTTGGGCAAACTGGAGGTACTTGCCGAGGTCATCAAGCGGGATCCGAAAGTCGTTGGCTTGGACAGTGGCTTTCATCAAATCAAGATCGGTCACCGTATCTTTGGTTGCTTTACGCAAAGTCTTGAGGATAGTTCCATCGTCCAGGGCATCGAATGCTTTCTTAACGCCATCGGCTGATTCTGCCATTTCAACACCTTCAGCAACTATCTCTTTCATTCTTCTAAGATAATCCCCTGCCTTTTCTGCCAACTTGGTAAACATGATTCCGGACATAGCCCCTAATGCTGTTTCGGATGTAGCTATTTCGCGCAGACTTTTTGCACTTACCTTAAGTTCGTTCATCCGTTCATCGACTTTCCGTAGTTGTTTTTCCAAGAGTGAGTACCGTTCCGGATCCGCAGCTTTGGAAACATTATCCAATTCACGGCGCAGGTCGCGGGATTGCTTCTTCAGCTGCGACATGGAGAGGACATTGACATCAATCTTCCGGGTAAGTTCATCCATCTTCTTGTTATTGTCGGATATCTGCTTATTGTAATCCCGGTATTCCTTAGCCAGCTTTTTATAAGCATCACTTTCTTTCTTCCCTTGTGATTCGAGTTCAATCATAGCTTTAAGACGCTCGCGTTGCTGCTTCTGGAGGTCCTTTGTTGCTGTTGAAAGTGCATGGATTTCCTTTTGTGCCTTCTCTGTCTCTGCAGAAATGACATATCTGAGTTCGTCTTCGGATAGATGTTTACTTTTTCCCATATCGGTTACCAATTAGAGGATTGTTCGTATAGAAGGGCTTGCTCCAATTCCTGGCGGACGGAGTTGCGGACTTCTTCGGTGAAGCCATACTGAATTTCCGGGAAGGTTTCGTGGTAAAGGACTCCCCAGACTACGCGGTTATACAGGGCCAGGTTACGTCGGATGTGTCGGGAAATACGGTCTTTCCCGCGTCGGTAATTGATATCCAGGAAGCGGAGGTACGGGAAGATGCGTATGTAGTAGACTTGCTTGGAGTCTGACTCCTGCGAAGTAAACGGCCGGCGCTTGAGGTGGGCTAAAAGATCACCGGAACGGGTATTAAGGTATGTACGAACCACATTTTCTTGTGTTTCGTAGATTTGGTTGATGCCTTTGGACATGACATCGTGAACAAACCGGGTTCGAATCTGCTGTTCTGTAATCATATTCGCTGCTTATTTGCAGCGAAAGTACAGTAGGGATAAAGATGCAGAAAGGACAGTTATCGACGGAAAGAAATCCAATAGATGTAGATACCTACTACCGGGAGAGCTAATGATAAGATGAGGTAGAAGAGCTTATCGACTGAAGAGCGGACAGAAATTGCCGGCATCAGAAGAAAGACTATGACTATGTAAATGAGATACCACATATTGCGATCGTTTTATTAATTCAAAAATAGACAATTTATTCGATATAAGCAAAATAGGACCGGGAAACCTGATATCTTTTGTGCAACTGATACGTTAAGGTTTCCCGGTATCCTACTCTATCCTATTCTTTCGCTTGGAGCATCCATCGGAAATCCAAACCGGAGGAACCGGGACGGTTCCGATATTGGTAACCGGCATCAATCATGGCTTGATGCACTTGGTCCTTAGTAATCTGTGCACCGGGATCGATACGGCGTATGGCATCGTAGACTTCGTCGGTCGTGAACCAATGGGTAGCATGACGGACATCCGGTGCGGGCTTGAATGATGCAGACAAGGCTGCGATATGGATGCTGATATCGGTTATCTTTTCTTCATTATTTGTTTTCATTAGTTCCATTATTTTGTTGAACAAGTTTTTTCAGTGCATTATCATAGTCCCAAAATACGTTATAGACACAAGAATCAACAGTCTTACCTACAAGAAATCCACGTTTCTCAAGCTCTATGATATGCTCTTTATTGAATATTTTCAGAGACGTACAACTTTTGCCTTCCGAAGCAGCTTCTTTAATTAAGGATACAATGTGATTAAAAGAGGTAGATTTCTCCTTTAATAAGCGGGCATCTGCTGCTGTAAATTCCATAGTTTCATTTTTCATTTGGACCTCCTTTCATTATATATTTACTGGCCACAGAATTAATAATCCGTTGTAGACGGAACAATTCCGAGATATTCAGATCTTCGAGAACAGCATATTCACCCATACTGATGGTAAAATAAAACTCTTTGCTTCCACTCGGATAGTGAATAATTTGTTCACTGATATTCATGGGGCGATGTTTCATTGCTTACCTCCTTCCTCTGTTATTATCAAAGCGCGTTGAAGGCAAGTGATGAGTTCACGTACTTCGTCAGATGTCAGTTCTTCCATCTCAAAATTACCGGCGTGGGATATGTTGTATACATACTCACTCTCTTGGTTATTCGAAACCAGGCGTGAAGCCTGAACGAATATTCCCCCTTGATTGATACTTCTATTGCGGCTCATTTGGTACCTCCTTCCTTCTTGATACATGTAGCCAAAAAGGCATCTAACCGGATGATTTCATCCATACTCATTTCTTCTATTTCCACATCATGATTCTGCAAATATAGATTATAGAGGGTTTGTGAACCACCTTCACTTCCAGTGCTAACAGTTTTGTTAATTATAAATTCATCATTCATTTGATACCCCCTTTCTTTGATTTGTGTGCCTTAAGATAACAATAAATTGCCACTAAGGCGCAAGGCGGGAAGATAAATGTAGCACAGATACTGGCAATGGTAGCGATGTACCAGCGGTCGGTGGTGGTTCGAACTTCGCAGTCACAGATGCTGCGGTAGTAACGCTCTTGGAGCGTGTTGCATTCCTGGGTTGAGCGGAATGCGGGTACGGCTGGCGTACCCTGGGTTAAAGTCTTCATGTATGATAAATGATTTGGCTGTTACTGGCAAGTTCTCTTGGCCCAAAAAGATACAAGAACGGCTGCCAATTTCCCGAGATCGCCAAATCATTTATCATACTCACCCTTGAGCAAATAAGATATCGAGAAAAGACAGCCGTATTCGTTTACGTAAGTAAATTTCTACTATTTCGTATATGGATTTGCTGGCGACATTAATGTCGGGAGTAAACCGATGGACATAAAAAAAGCCCAATTTCGTATTGAGCACCTATTCCGCACTCAAAGATGACTGTATAATAAATAATTTGGCATTGCAAATATGGGGATTTTATTTGGGATGGCAAAAAGAAAAGCGGAGTTTTTTACTCCGCTTTAAACGATTGTTTCATAAAAGTCATATGTAGTAATTCTAACTGAATATCGGTAATCCCAATAATGCGCTCACCAGATTCTATTTTTTCTTTTATGTTTTCTATTTTCTTCCATCCAGGGACAGCTCCTAAGACGACTATTGCCAAATTTTTTGTTACTGACTTTACGACTTTTCCATTCAAATCAACTATCATTTCCCAGTATCTCTCTTTGTCTTCGCTCGAAACTCCTGTGACTAATACTTGGCATCCGTTAAATATTCCATTCTCAAAATAGTTTATTAGTTCCTCATTAGCAATCATGGGTATAACACTTTCTATATTCGATGTTGGTTCTGGTTCATATTCTGTATTGATTTTTATCATAGAAAGAATTTCCTCTCTTTTTAATTGATTATCAAGTAAATTAGGTTTTAATTCTTTCATTTTCATAAAACACCGATATAGCATATTCGTATCAGCTAAAGCATTATGAGTGCCTTCAAAATTTAAATATGGATTATCAAAATACAATTGTCCAAAGAGTTCTGATAATTTAGGGTTCTTAATTCGACCTGCACAATCATAAACAGAGCAAAAATCACGTCCTGCTATCATTGTACAAAATTGCTTTTTAGAAAAGAGAACTTTATCAAATCCATTTCTAAGAAGTTCGCAATCAATTATGGGTAAATCAAACTCTAAATTATGAGCTATAACGTACTCTGCATTGTTTGCCGACTCCACAAATAGACTATATACTTCTTGGGGAGATACACCTTCAGTAAGCATTTTTTCTGTAGTGATATGGTGTATTTTTGTCGCATTCGCTGGTATAGCTATATTCTGTTTGACAATATAATGGCAGCCATCAATTAACAAACCTTTTTCGTCTGTCAAGTACCACGCTATTTCTACAATATATGGCCAATTAGTGAAATCTTCTGATGGAGCATTTCGTTTATGAGGAAGCCCTGTCGTTTCTGTATCAAAAAAAAGATACTTTCCTATCCCGGAAATACTATCTTGGGGCAATTTTGCTAATTTATCCAGTTCCTGTTGCATCTTATGCAAAGGCAAATTTGCAACAGAATTTGCATTACCTAAAGGGGTATCGTTAGGATGAGGTGATGAACGTTTAGACACATCATAGTCCTTATAACTTCGATCGCTATTATTTATTTCTCCAGCATCTCCAGCCATTGTTTTAATGCACATAATAACAATGACAATTATTAAGGCTATAATTATAACGAATCCCATAGTATTAAAAATGGCGAATCCCTTATCAAGACATGCCCAAAGGTTATAGTATAAACCTTAACCCGATTTTACGGATTATATCTTGAAAAGGGATTCATATTTATTATACGTTCTATACTATCATTTATTGGGCACTACAAAAATGGGTGTTTTATTTGGGATGGCAAAGGGAAAAGTAGAGTTTTAGGCAATTTCTGCACATATAAAAATTTTCATGTGCAGAAATTGCAAATATTGCACATAAAAAAGGGCTCCCAACTCGTGGAAGCCCTTCTGATTGTCATCAAGACTTACGGTCTCGCGATAGACCGAGAAGTTATAATACAGCACTCATGGCGCTTAATTTCTTTCCGATATCATTTAGTGCAACCGACAGCGTACTCAACTCATGAGGAGTAAAAGCAGCTTCTTTGCCATTAACCTTGTTACCATTGAGACGTTGATAGAACCAAGAAGAAGATTTACCGAAGTACTTCCGGGCAATATACGATACGGATATGGCAGGCAAAACCTCCTTCATCTTATCTCGCAAGAGTTCTTGCCGAACCTCTTCCAAATCCTCATGGATATGTTCGAAGTCCTTCTTTACTCCGTCCAGTAATTCTTGGTCATCGCCCTCATTCATTGAAGACAGCAAGGCCGAAATTTCTTTATCTATTTCAGCCCGGTGAGCTTCGTCGCTGTTCTTCCAAAGCTCTTTCAATTCAAAGAAACGTTCAGTCTTATTCATAATGCAAAAAATTAGTTCATAAGGAAGGAAGTCTGCCTCTGTGGCCAACAGAGGCAGATCCCTTTCTGATCAATGAAGCATCGCGCCTAAAAACTTGATTTCTTCCTCAAGCTGCTTGATTTCCGCATCGACCACCGCTTTCATGTATCTGCTCCTGGAAGCTAATTCATGATACTTGCGGAGATAAAATTGAAGGTCTTTTTCCTTCTCTCTTATCCGAGCCTTTAGCTCTTTGTCATTACTCATTGAGATCTCTTGTCTTAATGACATTGCAAAAATAACATTTTTATTATTGCCGTGCAAACGATTCAATAATAAAAATGTTATTAGATTGATTATTTAACAATTGAAAAATAGGATGCTTATTTCTTGCGCCGAAGATAGTAAATGACTGTACCCAAAAATCCCAATACAAGGTACGGAATGAAAGGCTCGTACCAGGGAGTTTGCTTTATTTTGTAAGTGCTGTTTTCTTTTTCCTTCATATACGAATTCCGAGAAGTAGTGTCGCTGGTGGCGGTAATCTGCTTTTCTGAAATAGTGGAGTCGGACTTACTTGTAGAAGATAAGTCGATATTGGTGATGGACTTAACAGCACCATGTATGGAACTATCTCCCGGTTCCGGAGGAAAGTATTCAACGACTTGGACTTTGAAGTTAGATTTTTGCTCAGATAGATAGCGTGCAAATTTCGATTTGAAATCAGTGGAATCGTGGCGTGATTCCTGAAGGTCGGTGATTTCGAGTTCAGAATGTGAGGATCCTGATCGCGAACTTCGGCAGCCCACGACCAGGAATGAAATGAATAATATGGATAATAAACAATTGAACGATTTCATGACTTCTTAGAGTTTTAAGATTTGCCTTCGGTTCTTGTCCTTTTCCCGATAGCTGACATGTACCCAGGAGAAATTCTTTTCATCGATGAGCTGGTCGAATGGCAAACCGAGTTCTTGAATAAGGTTGAATAAGCGGCGGTTCTCTTTGGGGCTGCCTACGGTGATATCGGCTGCCATCCCGTTCATGTGGTCGCTGGTCGCAGAACCGCCTACCGCTTTATTAAGAGCCGGGCATCGGAACCCGCTACTTACTACGATAGGTTTCCCGTATGCTTCCCGCAGAGGGTCTAATACGTTATCTACAAGTGCAGTCATATTGGCTACGTGTTCTTTCCGGCATCGGTTATCGATGCCTAAGCGGTCTGCCTTCTCGCTGCGACAGAGTTCCGCGATTGTGAAATACTTCATTTGGGTTCCTCCTCTTTATTTCGTTTATATGAGCGTACTTGATAGCGATAATCTACTCCAAAGAGAGCTCCGGCAAATGTGCTGACTTCTCCGAAAGCGACTAACACTGAGTTGTCTATCTCCCCGGTGGGTTCAACCCAGAACCCGCTAAATATAAGTACCATTCCTGCGACTGATAAGAATACTGCTACAGCCAACTGAACGGTGAGTCTGGTCTTCATATCTTTCATTTTTTTGCTAAGTTACCAGGGAGAAATTATTCTTTAAAGGACGTTTTCACATTGAAAAGGTCAGCTGCCACTGAACTGAACCTGAGTGTCCAACCGATAGAATTGAATTCCGGTGAAACGAACGGTACGATATCGTGATTATCGGAAATCTTCCTTATCCAGGGGATGCACTCCGATTGGGAGTCCCGGATGATAGTCTGCCTGAAACACGCAAGAAGAGACAGCGTGATATCTGAAGCAATAGCCACTTCTACCATATCGGCTGTATCATTGAGTTTCATTGCAAGGGTGGCTGCCATCTCTTGCTTGTCAGTGATGGAGTTCCGACTGTCACGAGAAGAGGTGAATTCCCCGAAATCGATGAATAAGTAGTTCCCGGTGATAGCGTCGACTCGCTTCTTCACGTCATCGTATGATTGGCCGAAGACAAAATTCTCAATCGCCGGGATGAGCGGATCCGGAAGATCATGTACATACTCAAGTAGTTTGGAGTATTGTGGGAACTGGCTGGCTCCGTTGGCAAACATGGAGAGGACGCCTTCTTTTTGAGGATATCGGGCAAAATATTTGAATAGGTGAAGTATCATAAGATTTGATTTATAATGTGCATAGGTAATTTGGTTTCTTTCGCGATATCCACTTTATCCATTTTGGCAGCATGAAGGCTGTGGACTGTCTCGATGAGTTTCTTCCGGAGAATGGTGAGGTATTGAATGACGTTCATCCGTTCGATCGTATCGATATCTCCGAGCCCGTCGGAACTCAAGTTGTACAGAGACTCAAGGGCACCGGTGGAAATGGCAGACACTTTGGTCCCCTCATGCTCTGTAAGCAACTTGAATTCGGTCCGGGTGAATAGGTAATTTACGAAAGCCTGAAAATTGAAGGCGATGGCCGCCAGCTCATTGGGCGGTAGCTGCTTAAACTTCAATGCCAACTCATGAGCACCATCCGAAGAATATCTGCCCGGATGGTACAGGATAGCTGCCAATAGCGGAAGCTGCTCCAACGGGCATCCGATAAGTGCACGGGCTTCGATGAATTGCAGCGCTGTGAGAGAGCTGGTGAGCCGGTTGAAATGGGTATCAATCTTATAGGCCGGGTACAATTCATCATCATCGATGCGAATAGCCGGTACAAGCTGTTTGCAGAAGCATGAGTCGATGGCATATTTGTAATCCAGTTTACTCAGATACTTGGAGATGGTGACTCCTGTAAGACGATGTGGCGGAATACGCTTGCACAGCTTGTAGGTTTCCGGATCCAGCTCCTGAAGGGCAGCATCGTTGTCCGGGTAAACGATCGTAAATGGGAAAGTTACTTGTTCGGCCAACCAGGCAAGATTAGCTAACCCGTCGGAGTCTTTTATCTTTTTGATGTCCCATCCCATGACGCGGCATACATACCTGGCACGGAGCACTGCAATAGACAGTTTCCCCTTGACCATTCTGTCAAGGTCATGGATGAGCGACTGGAAAAGGTAGGGGTCAAGGCCTTCCCATGAATTAGGAATACTGTACATGGTACCCTTGGCGATGAAAACGATGTGTGGACTCAGCATGGCATTACTAATATTATGTCGTCCGGACGGTTAAAGGATGTATTGGTATCGACAGAACCGGAGGTTTCCGTAGTGAGCAGAAGGTCGATGTTTGCCAGGTCTTGTTTAACTTCATCGGCCAGGGAAGAGGCGATTGAAAGCATACGATCCTGTTCGTCTTTACCCGAACGGCTTGCCTTGGATTCGTCGAATAAACTTCGGATAGTAGCCGGGAATTCAATCATGTCAAAGCGGCGTAGAGCAATTGCGATGGTTTGCTTGGCAAGGCAGCGCTTGAGCATCCGCAGCACATCCTCTTTCTTCTCGGCACGTTCGAAGTATGCTGATAAGCCATCGTCCAAGGCTTCTTTCTGAAGTGGAATTGTCCGGAAGAAAAAGAGGTATGACAGGTCGATGGGGTATAGAATATCGAAGTCTTCCGCCGATTTGATTTGGAGCCCGTCGAGTATTTTTTTATACCGGGTATCTTTCCAGGGAGATACACTATCTTCGGTATCCAACAGCTGGATAAGAGTATCCATTGCGGTGAAATAGTTTTCGATGAATGCGCGGCGCATGGTTTCTTGCTCATGCTTGTAGATATCGACATCGTTCTTACGTTTGGAAACGACGTCGAATATAAGTTGCTTGGCCATCGTGAGGTTAGCCATTGCCATACACAAGGCCTCTTTCAACTCTCCGGTCAACTTGACTACCTCTGCATAGGTTTCTTTGCCGAGTATGATGGCAATCTGTTTTTTCGCAGAAATAGCCGATGAATTGAGCTGATCGAAAGAGATATTGCTTTCGGAATACGGAGCGTACTTGCGGAACTCCGCTACGGTTGGGAATAGTTCGTTTAATACCATCATGATTGTTGCTTATTAAGTCTGTCTTTTGGTGAAACATCTTCCTGGCGTGCCGGGACTTCCCGATAAAAGCCAAGGCGATAACCCTGATTGTACAAATCGGGGAAATTTATCTGCATGGCCAGATTAAATGGCTCAGAACAGATTTCGTCTTCCGAGGTGAGCGACATGATATAAATCAGGTAGTTGTAGTAGGCGTCGGCACCGGATTTCGATATTACCCCGTCCTTGCTGACGCTGGATATGGAAGAGTCAAGGCCTACACTGGAGAGCAGCACTTCATCGGCACGCTTATCGTAGGATATCAAGGCGTCGATGTATTCCTTGTATTTCAGGTCCACGGTTTCTATTTTCCAGCGCTCTTCCTCTCCTTGGCTGTTTTTAAAACTAATGGTGGCATAGGCTTTTCCTTGGTTGTCTGCTCCGGAAAGATAGCGGGATATTTTGCGCAGCTCTGACTGTAGATATTTGATGAGAGTGGATTCTTTGAATTCCGTACCAATTTCTATATCATTATACTTCAGTAGTTCCTCATTGTTCTTTTTGCGGCTTTTATTCTCAACACACAGTTTGTTGATTTGAATGCGTTTGGATTCAAGCCAGGCGTTGGGGATAACGATATGAATCTTGGCAGCCAGGGAGTTGCGAAGGAACGAGTTGATATAATCGGCAGTGTCGTTGGAACCCTTGATATACGATTTCGTACCGTCATGGGTTTCGTTCACACCGTAGAACTCATCTACAGACTTCTCGCGATGATGGGATATGGCGGCGTACTTGTAGCTGCTTACTTCCGAAGGATTGAATTTAGGATAGATGCGGAAGGTTGAAGTACCATATCCCCAACGCCCTACAGCTATGTGCCGGAAGTCCTTGTAATACACCACATCGGTAGCCACATCCTGCTTGGTGGTTGCGAGCCGGCAATGCTTGTTCTCCATTATCTCAAGGCCTGCCACAGGTAATGCTCCTCTACCTTTTCCTACCGTAAATCGCCACTTGACAAAGAAATCCCGGAAATAGTAGTAGTTCTTTATGATGGATTTTGCCACTTCTTTATGATCCGACTCCAGCCCACGTTCTTTCCAGCTTTCCAACCATCCCATGACGTCCGGGCACTCCACCCATTCTTTCTGCAACTTACCGTCGCTGAACTTATACTTATACACGGAAAGGCCATGCCCATATAGCATATTGGCCTGCTTGGTTATCAGGCGCGGTAGCAGCCGGTTCTTCTTGATGTCCGAAGCAATCTCTTCGCACTTGCGATTGTTGAAGCCACGACTACACACCTGGAATCCCCGGATGCTCTGCCATTGCGTGTCCGGGTAGTTGATGTCGTTAAGTACCGGGAACATCGGATCCGGATCCAGTACCGAGGACAATGGTTTGTCCCCAATTTGGAACGATATTATGTTTTCGTCATCAAGATAGCAACCGTAATTGTCTATCATTTTAAGGCTGTTGCTCATAACCATTCTATTTTATGCAGTTTGAATCCATCTTGCGGGAAACCCATGTACCGGATAAGTATGCGATAGCACATCTTCGGCTCTCCATCCGCATCCGTGAACAGGAAGAAGTTGTCGCTGCTGGTACTGAAGCGTTCTTCCGGCAGCTGGGTGCGCCACTTACATCTTTCTTTGACAGTCAATGCAGGCACTGCCTCTCCTCTATGCCTTGAACATGGGAAGAAAGCAATAGTGAAGTAGCCATCGGGCAGCTTTGATATCTCCTTCGCCCATTGCATTGCCTGAGTACCGGTCATCGTCATTTCCATGTTCGAAAGTAGTAGGTTTTCATTGTGGGATAAAGGACGTGGGACGGGCACTGTCATATTTCCGAGGAAGTCCGAGGGGTTGCCTTGCAATGCCAATACTCAGCGGTGCGTGTAGATAGCAACCATGCGAAAAATAAGAGTTTTGTTTTATGGATGCTAAGGGACTAACTTTCAAAAGAATGTCTATCTTTTCCATGTCAAACGTTATAATTATCATATCTGTGCAAAAATGTTTTTAGGGTAAAAAGTAACTGCTATATTGCTAAGTTATCGGGTAAATTATCCGGCATTGATGATAATTCACCTTGTACTTTGTTTCCGTATCGACCGAAAAGCAGATAAATAAAAGCACTGGGGAGCTGAGTTGTTAGGCCGGCCTGATTCTTTAGAGGTACTTTCTTTTCGGAAGTTTTATCCAATTCGATGCGTCCCTCTGTTTTCTTCAGGGGTGACAACATGATGGAACTGCAAAGGTTCTTGCACTCGTTTTCGTCTATCAGAGCTTCGGGCAGGGCATTGCTACGACCGCCGAAGATAAGCAGCAGCAGTTTGAACTGTTGCCAATAGTAGATGGTGGACTGACCTTCGTTCATCAGCTCTACCTCGAAGCCATAGCTTTCCAGTTCACGCTTCAGAGCACGGCTGTCAGTGGTGATTTGTTCCAGTTCCTCGCGGCGTTTGTTACCGGCACGGTCAGGGTATAGGACGATGCGTTTGTTCAGGGAGTCCGGGCCGAAGAACTCGTAGAACTGGCGGGCAAGTTCGGGCTGCTCATCCGGATAGCAACAATAGAACTCTTTCAATACGCGGAGCTGGCGACCGTAGTCTTTCTCCTGGGCAACGACCAGGGATGAAAAGTGGCCGGGATCGTAGCCTACAAGAAGCTCATCGCGCTTGTTGTAGTGCTTGAGGTAGCGGGCGGTCAGGATGAAGTGCTCCCGGAGATCGAGCCGCAGGATGGATTCGTAGATGTAGCTGTCGGAGAATTGGTGCTTCTCTTTGTTGTAGTTGGCAAAGAACTTGTTGATAACTTCCTTGTGGCGAATGGCACAGATGGAAGTGAGGAACTCGTCCATATCGAGGGTTTCGAGCTGGGTCTTGAAGAATTTGGGACCAAGAATGTCCTTGTTGCAGAAAGAACTGGCACGGATGTATAGAGTGGCGTTCCGGCGCATGTCTGCCAGGCGTGGACTCCATAGGGCAATGATGCGGTCTTGCTTGATGATTTCGAGTCGGATGCGCTCTAACACAACGGGATTGGTAGTTTCCTTTTGCGAGTTTATTAATCTGTACTTCTGATAGATAGCCGCGTTCACATGAAGCGCTACTGTGGATATCTCTTCCAATAGTTTCCGGTCCATGTGGCGTTCATATTCTTCGAACCAGTCATCTTCTCCCAGGTCCACGCGGGCTGTATCGGATACGCCGGTGATGCCTTGGTAATATGGCGAACGACGTATTTCGGCACTGGAACCACGCAGGGATGGGAATAGACGAGTCTTGAGCTTCTCTCCCTTGTTGTGCTTCATTTCCTCGATAATTGCGTGCACGGCAGAGCGTCCTGCTACGGATTCCGGCTGATCAGAACTGACGAGCTGGATGTGATGCCCATCGCGGAATACAACGCTGTGTTTGGGGTACGATATCGGATACCGGGGACGGCGGAAGTGAGACGGCAGTTTCGCTTCGCCTACGATATAATCAATGCCATACTCAAGCATAGGGCGAACCTTTCCGGCAACCGTTACTTGCTTGGAGAAATACGCCTGCAGGTTAGGCCATACGTTCGTCATGAGGGCGACGTATGTCTTATGAACCAGGAAGGAAAGTTCTCCGGGCATATCGTTGGCCACGCGGATGATGCGGGGACCGGTGATACCTTCTGTCTTTCCACCGGCACGGGCTACTTCGGCGAATACGTTGTTGGCATCGATTACATTTGCCAGGATCTGCATCTGGTTCATGTAGTAACTTTCAAAGTTGGTGGTGGCGTCGAAGGCGTTTTCTGTTTCCATTCTATTCTTCATTAAGTTCTTCATATTCCGCTTCCTGGATATCTGCATCGCGCAGCAGGCGTTTCTTCTCTACTTTTTCGATGGGAAGGCTATCGATAAGATTGAGGTAGAAACCTTTGTTGTGCTTGGCTGCAATCTCTTTGAGCGATGCCTTGCTGTAGCCAAGGTCTTCAGGGCTGAGTTCCGGTGAGATAAGGAATACGATGCCAAGGTCGCGGTCGGCTTCGGCAATCTCGGAAGCACGGCGGCGGCACTCCAGGGCAGCAGCGTAGCATTTGCCCTGTGTTTTGTAGTCGCCGGCCGCCGCGCAGAGTTTGGCCAGGTCCTCGTATTTGTCGGCATAGTTATTCTCCCACACCTTGATGGATACGTTGTTGTCGATGTTGAAGTAGTTGATGGCTGCATAGATGCGCGCCTTGCAAGTACGTTCGTCGATATTGATCTGCTGCTGGGCATTGATGCGCTGGCGCAGTTGCCTGGCGGCACGGGTGATGTTGCGTTCGTATTCGTATATTTCGGCAGCCCATTGCAGCTGCTTGAGGAATAGCTGCACATCGGCGGGAATGCCGTCGCACTTCCCGGTAGTGAGGAATACGGATATCAGGTCCGGGTGTATCTTATCAAGGGTATCGAGCTTGGTCATACGCCGAACAGTTCTTTGCGCAGTTTCTCCAACCGGGCTTCCTGCATGGTTTCCTTTAGCATGCCGATGGCGTTGAGGTCGCCACCGGCAGCTTTCTTCATAAGCTCTTCCAGCATGGAGCGCGCTGCTTCTTGCGGGGTGAGCGGCGGAGTGTCCGCCTTATCTTCGTGGGGGTGTGATGTTTCCTGCTTCATAAGCCGCATATAATGGTATGCGGCAAAGGTCGTAACTTATGAAGCAGTAATGAAGGACATCCGCTTACGTCTGCGGCACTCTGCCGTATAGGCACGATGCTCCATATACTTGCCTACCACGAACCGGATGAGGGATTCGTAGCTGGTGGCCCCGGCTGTTTCTTCACGCCCGGACAGGTTGAAACGCCCGGTGATGGTGTTGCCCGTAAGGTTGGGACTGTGCAGGTAGCGGATGGTGCAACCATGCAGGGTGATGCCGTAGACGGCAAGGTCGGTGTAAGGATTGCCGGTGAAGGCATTGGAGATACCAGTTTCGTTGATGGACGTACTTGCAGCACTACTATTATTCATGCTGTCGGTAATTTCACTTCTCTTGGTCATTAGTTGATGAAATTATTTGATATAAAAAAGGCTGTCAATCTTCCTAACTCGACCAAGAGAACAATTCATACGCATAGCATAGAGGAATCGCAACAGGAATTTTGACAGCCTAATATCTTTGTTGATATATGGACACAAAAAAGTCCTCTTTGCTAATTGCATATTTAAAAAGCTCTCTTGGTCTTTGAGCATTGCAAAGATGGTGAAAGTTTTTGTAACAGCAAAAGAAAAATCCCAAAATGTAGAAAAAAAGTTATCACTATATTGTAAATAGTAGAAATATAGTTATCTTTGCAGTGTGATGATGAATTGAGATGTGTGACAAAGAAATTATAAACTTAAAACCTGATTGAAGCGATGGCTACCATGAAAGTAAAAAAAGTAATAGAACTGCTGGAGGAAAACGGATGGCGGTTTATCCGTACCAAAGGCGATCATCACATCTACTATAAAGAGGGCGCAAGGCGTCCGATAGTAGTTCCGGGAAAGGATAACGACGATTTGAAGGATGGTACGTTAAGTTCCATATTGAGGGAGGCAGGGCTTAAATAACCCTGTAATCCCTTCGGATCACTTGAAAAATCAATCTAAAACAAATATTAGCAGAAATGAAAGAACTGACAGCCTTTATTGAAAGAGCGGAAAACAACTACTCCGCTTACCTGGACGGTATAGACGGCATAGTTGCTACCGGAAACTCCGTAGATGAAATCAAGACCAATATGGTTGCGGCTATCGGAGTATTTATTGAAGAATGCAAAGAACTGGGGTGCGAAGTCCCCGAAGAATTGCAGGGAGACTATGAACTCAGCTTTAAAATGGATGTGAAGTCGCTATTGGACTTTTATTCGGGCATCTTTTCCAAAGCAGGTCTGGAACGCATAACAGGTATCAACCAGAAACAACTGTGGCACTATGCGTCCGGCGGGCGCAAACCCCGGCCGGAACAAGCGACGAAACTTGAAACCGCATTGCATAAACTGGGAGCCGAGCTCTTGTCCATCACCCTCTGACAGAAAAATCCCCTCACCTTTCAAAGTGAGGGGATTTTTTTATTCTCCCGGCTCTCCCAGATGCCGGATTATGGCTTCGTGCTGCATGGGTGTCAGCGCCCGTTGCCGGGGCTTGAAGTGCAGGGCGGTGAGTTCTGTTTTCAGTTCGGTATTCAGTTCTATCCATCGGTGCAGCTGGATACCGGCACTGCGGGGCGTACTTCGCGGGAAGTAGGCTTGAGCGAGGTCGCTCATGTAGATTGCTTTCATAATTCGTATATTGATTTTGCTTTGGGATTTTACGCATGCTAAATTACTTGAAACTACCTATAGGTAACAGGACGTTTACCTATAGGTAGAGGGATGTTTACTTATAGGTAGAGGGGGATCTACCTATAGGTAGCCTATCCCATCGGGTTCTCATTCAAGTCTCCGTCCGAACCGGAACCGTCGCCACCGGTTTGAGGAGCTTCACCCAACTTGGGCACACGCTTGAAGGTAAGTCCGCCGTCTCCGGCACGGGTAGCCGCCTTAATCGGCTTTCCCGGGCGGAACTGGATGCCGGCTGCCGTGATGTTGGCAGCGGTAAACTCTTTTTCGTTCCTGGCTCCCTTGCTGGATAGCTGGAGCTGGAAGCTGCCGAAGTTCTCGAGGCGGACAATCTTGCCTGCCGACAGGTTCTTGTTGATTTGCTGGATAAGGGCACGGATGGCATTCAATACGTCGCCGTCCGTCAGGGAAGTGGCGTAGGCAATGTCTTCCGCCATTTCGTCCATGGTTACTTCGCCGGTGGCTTGCGCCTTGGCATAATAGAGCTTTGCGGCGGATTTGTCACCGGGCTTGCTGCTCATCAGAGCGAGGGAATAGTTTACACTCATGCTGATTGATGTTTAATGATTAATATTACTCTGCCGTTTCGCGAATAGGCAGTGCAAAGGAACACAGTCAGCATGAGTGCCGGTTGGTATAGGTGGATTCTACTGCATAAGGATGCGTTAAGAGGGATTATCAGGCGTGCCGGGATGGTTTACGGATTGCAGTATTGCTTTGAACAGCGCCTCACGCTCGCGATGGCGGCGGAGGTTCTCTTTGTCCTGAGTGCGCCGCGTCTGCCGGTCGGCACGCTTCAGGTAAGATTCGTATCTGCGGATGTTATCTGTGACATTCTTGTGCAGGCGTAGGAACTCCTGCGGATCCGTCTTCAGTAACTTCATCAGTTGCGCTCTCTCTGACTGATGAGCTATGAGCGGGTGAATGTAGAGGAACTTCCCAGTGTCGTTGAACGATTGCAGCTCGTCGAAAGCCTGAAGATTCCGGATGCGGAGTTCCACCATGTCCATGATGTCACGCTTGACCGGTTTCTTATCCAGGCGTTCGTCGAGCTGCTTCATTTGTTTCCAAGTGACTACACGATCGTTGTAGAGGAGTGTAGCTATTTGGACTTGCGGATCGAAGAGGTTGTCCCAGTCGATTTGCGGGTACTCCTCGTGCTTTTGGACTTTACCGGAGTGGCTTTGGGCTGCTCTTTTTTTTTCTCGTCTTCCAGCGCCTGCTCTGCCTCTTCAGCGCGGGCTTCCGCCTCTTCTGCACGAGCTTCTGCTTCTTCCTGGGCTTCTTCGGCTTCTTCAGCGCGGGCTTCGGCCTCTTCAACACGGGATTCTACTTCTTCCTGAAGTTCTTTCTTCTCTTCGGAATGCTCTGCTGTTTCTACCTGGGATTCTTGTTTCTCTTCGTTCGCTGTAGAAATGGCTTCGCTTGGAGAAGCAGCTTTGGCTTCCTCTTCCATCCTGGTGCGGCGATATTCGCGGATCCTTTCGCGGGTGATGCAATCGAGCAATGCGTAGAGGATATTATCTGAATTACGCTGAGGATTGCGACGGAAGGTAGCGAGGTGAGAAAAGTTGGGCTGTTCGCGGGCAAGCAATTCCAGATCGTATTTCACGGCATCCGGATTACGGAGCGCATTGAAATGAATCTTCTTTTCTTTGAAACTATACATGATATACAGGTTTAAGTATTACAAGCTAACTGTATTCAAATGAATGAATTATGTTAGCTTGTAACACGGGGTTTATTACGCTGTTTGCACCCGGCTTCCCGGTACCTCGATGAGAGTTGAGGAATCCAGCACGCGGAACGTAATGGATGAACCTGCCTTGGCTGTCCAGGTGGCACCATCTTCCAGGATGAAGCTGCTGCTCTCTGCTATGGTGGCAGCTTTGGATGTTCCCGTTCCTTCGAGGGTGATGTATCGGCCCTTGTCGTTGGCAGTCAGTCCTGCGACAGTGCCAATGGCGTAGGTGGCCGCACTACCATCCGGTATGGAATAACGGTTGTTGGCAGGCTTAATGGTCAATGTAGTTGCGTCTGCGGCATGACTAGCAGCCGGAACCCGGACGATATCGCCTACATACTTGTTGTATTGGTCGATGCTGGTACGTTTAAAAGTGAAGGTTACATAGCGGCCGTCCTTGTCGTTCTTGGCTTCGTAGGAAGATAATACCATAGGTCGGTCATAGTTGCCGAGGATGTACCATTGGCTCTCTCCAACTTCCTTAAACAGGATGATGAACTTGCCACCGGCGTGCTCTTCGATATAAGTCAGCAATTGGTCGCGCATACCACCCATGATAATGATGAAGTTATTCTCACCGCTCGTTGTAATATCACCTTTCTCACCGGTAGATGTATAGGTAGGAACATCGTGGGCATCAAAGTATTTCATGTATTGCCCGTCCTTCATCGGGATGGTACTTACTTCCCGGTTCGCATTAGGATTCGGGAAAGCAACATCCGGATTAACTTGGGATATCTCAATGAGATAAACCTTGTAGGCTATGTTAGAACCATGCGTCTGACGGTCGGAAACGTCATCAACGTCGCCGATGACCATCATGGCAGCCAATGAAGTGCCGGCAAACCCGGAAAGGCAGAATGATGAGGATGCAGGATCCAGCAACAGCCCAACGACAAATATCAGTGCGAGGACTGTCATCAACGAGAGGAAGAAGCGGACTTGCATTTTGCAAGCTGCCTGATATCCTTTACGGAAAGGATTGGAAGTTTTTTTTGCTTTCATATTGATTATAATTGAGTTGTAAAAAAATGGAGCGGGCTATCCACCCGCCCCATGTCACCTAAAAACAAACTGATTACCTGTACGGCAAAGGCTTATCGTACTCCGGGAATATTCGGTTGCAGTGCGGCATTGACCTTGCGGACACCACCGACCTGGCGCTCGAGTTCCAGGAATTTTCCTTTGCTATTCAAAATTACCATAATGTAGTCACCAACCTTGGTCGGAGTGTAGGCTTCCGTGATATCGGCAAACTTATCGGACTTGGCGATAGTAGTTGCATTGGTGATATCTCCACATTCGATGATGTAGGCTACACCAGCCTTTGCATTCGTGATATCCGTAATGGCTTTCGCTTCAGTATTGGCTGCAGTAATCTGCCAGAAACCTTTCGAAGCATCTGCCGTAGTGGCATCTGCCGCCATAGAAACGGCAGGCTTGTTCATGAAGATCTGCTGCCATTCGTAGTTGTTGGCCTTCAGTTTATCCAGGCTGTCGAAGCGGCGGCCGGTAAATGATGCGGAACAACCCTCTTTCCAAGTAGACCATGCCTTGACAAGTTCCATGTCTTCCTTTACTTTGATAGAAAGCATTTCTCCCGGGATATACTCCAAGAACTGGATATTTCCGGGAATGTCCATGAACATGAGAGGAAGTTGTCCAAGATACGGAAGCCATACGATGCGTACATTCGTATCGGGAACCACGTTCTTGTAGCTGTCCGGGCCGCTGAAGTCGATATCCTTGCCATATTTGGCACGAACATTCTTGATCCACCAAGGTTGGTGAGTCTTGTTCAGGTACAGTACATGGTTGTCGATATCCATATCTTCCGTACAAGAAGTGATGATGTCTGAAACAAAGTCCTGAACGGCGTCCAGCATATCAGCATCGGTGTAGCTACTGTAGGATTCATCATCATGGGGAAGAATCTTGTACTCGTGTACATAACGGATCAGCGTGTGGATGATACCGGTAGAAGCGTTCAGGTAGCTACCGGCTACACCGGTCTCTGGTTTCACGTAGATACCGCGCATACGACGCTTGTTCTGCTCTACCTGGGCAGTCTCGAGAGAATTCAGGATACAGAATTCGATCATGTTCCACTTGATAGGATCGGAACCTTCCTTGTTCAAGTAGCCGATGTACATACGCTCCAGTTCTTTCATCGGGCCGAACTTGAGTTTGATCATTGCATCGTCTACATGGCCCATCTCATTCTCAAGTTTCATGTCACCCTTCCAAATTTCACCCTGCTGGTAAGCCTGGGATACTTCGGAGAAGAATGCGTTGAATACGAGGTCGTGGTCCTGAATTCCGTAACGAACGGGGAAATACTGCGTAAGGTCGCGTTTCGTAAGAACGCGGGCAATCAAGGCATCCTGGCGGAGAACGACGTGCTGGTCACCTACACCGGCAGTTTCTACGCCTTCATAGTTTGTACCGAATTCTCCGGCAGCCAGACGCTTGGCATCGAGCATACCATTGGCGTGCAAATATGCGTAGCGTTTCTGCAAGGAACGGGAGAAGTTAACGGCTTGTTTGCGGAATGCGGCGCCTTCGATTTCTTCGTCCCAAGCACCGAAAGAAGCTGCTGCTGCCGGATTAACAGCAATTTTGTTCCAACGTTCGCTCATGGAGAACATCGGGTTCTCAATGCCGAACAGGAAACGATTGCGATCAGCAGGGCCTGTGAAGGTAGCTGTAGTGGCAACCACCGTCTGAATGGGGCGATCTTCGTTAGCACGGTTTTCCATCGTGGATATTAAGCCTTGGACGGCTTGAGCAAGTTCTACCATCCCTTCGCCAGTGGCTTGAGAGGTAAAATGAGAAGATCCTGCTGCCACTGAAGTTGTGCTACTTTGATCCGGATTAACGATGCTATCCAAGATACCTTGTACTTGATTCATCTGTTCCTGGGAAATTGGAACTGCGGCTGTGGCAGCTTGTGCGGCCTGATCCTCTGCCAAATCGTCTTGAAGAGTTGATTGATACTCTTTCTGATAAGAGTCAACAATCTGCTTCCATTCTTCATCGGTCAGCTGGTTGGCTTTCGCTTTGTCCAGCAGCTTCAATGACTGCAGGACGGTCTGAATTCTTTCTTTAATATTCATGTGAATGAAAAGTTAAGTTATAAATAGTTGAGAGCGTTCTTTTTAATGGTTTCCAGGTTGGTATAATTCCTTCCTAAGTCCACAGCAGTAGCCACGGCTTCGAGGAAAGTCATAGAGGTGTCGATGAGTTTCTTTTCGATAGCATGAGCTGTGTCGAAGGTTTCACCCCGGAAGACCGGATCGTCTTCCGGGAGCTCACTCAGTCCCGGACGGCTTGCGCGTACTTCATTCAGGAACTGTTCAGTGAGCGGGTTTAATACATCCTCGATGTATTGCTTCGGGTTGCCGGCACGCAAGTCGTCGTACTTTTTATTCTTGAGGTCTGATTTTTCGGCTGTTTCCTTGATTATTTTGATGCCGAGCTTCTCGTAATAGCCACTGAAATCATAAGTTTCTATCATAGTGCCGATGCAACCGATGATTTCGTTACTTGTAAGTGCCGCTATTACATTAGAATGGCACGTGATATAGTAGCACGAGGAGCAATTGCACTGCTCGGAAAGAGTAATGACAGGTTTATTTAGCGAACGCATTGTTTCGCTGAGTCTATCGAGATACCAGGCTTCACCACCCGGAGAATTGGCATGGATAAAATGGCAGGCTATGGCCGGATTGGCTTCGGCTTCCAGCAAGTCGCGTTCGAACTGTTTGGATGAGAAGTACCATCGGCTGTCTGCGGTGATGAACCCCCAAATGCGATGGTAAGCAATGCTGCCTTCAGGAAGTTCGTTGGATGAGAAGTCACTGGTAAGCGTTACTTCCTGAAATTCGGAAGTGGCTTGCAGCTGTCGAGTGATATTAGCAAGTGCCTTGTCCGATATTTCCTTATATGTAGGCGGATTGGCATTGAATAAGAAAGCAGTTGGTGTAGGGGCATTGGTCGCTATCAAAGGGAAAGCATCCATCATGGCAGAAGTGATGCCTTCTGCCGTGATGAGAAGCTGATGAGTATTTGATAGCAGAAGCTGTCGGAGATAAGTTCTGTTCATTGCATATCTTTTCAGCGAAGATAGGATGCTTACAGAACGGGGTGAAGGACGCTACAGAAGCGGTGATTTGAGCATTTTACACTCTATTTTCAAGGTTGCGGAGTTCAGATTCGGTATAATGGATACGATTGCCGGTATCTTATTGTCGCCAACCCGGAACTTCCGGTACCGGGTATCCCGGAACTCAACGATGGCAAACCTGCCGGATGAGAAATCTTGGATAACATTAGCTGGAGGGAGATCGACCGTGATATCTTTGTTGCAATTGAAACATCGGCCTGCTTCAGAATCTTCTGGTACCGGAGCAAAAGTAAACTCATCGGATACGAAACGATAGATATCCTGGCGCATCTTGGAAACCGGATATACACTGATTTGGATGGAAAGTTCTCTCATAATGATTATATTAAATTGACATTCAATAAGTTCGCCACACATGGGACATTTTTACCGCCATTTTGGGACAAAATACATAGTTTGGTAGGTGATTTTTTAGCCTCTTTTTAACTTCTTTTTATACTCTCGACGCCTTTTCCGCTTCCGAATGTTCTCGCGCCACCGGTAGAAGTTTTTCAGCAGAGCATCTTCGGTGATGCTATCGATGCAATAAGAACATAGGAATTTATGAACGATGTCGATGTGATTGAGTTCATGACCATTCATATCGTTCTCATCCATTGCGGTATGGAGATCACGATTGAACATACGGCGTATCTCAGCTTCGATAACCTTAGCAGATCGTGGAGATAAGTAGTTGTATACTTGAGGATCCTTTCCTATTCGCCTATCAGGAAGGATTATAGTCAGATTGCCATTGTCAACAGGAGATTGATTCTGATGACGGCGTGCCATCAATGTCCAAACAACATGGTATAAATCCGTATTGTCCGGAATTTTAACAGGCTCATTTGCCCCATTATTGTACTTCCCACGCAGATATTCAGCAAGGTAAGGCATGATTGTAATACTCGTTGTTATCATAGCTATTTGCTCTAAAATTATTTTTAAAATGGTTTTCGTTTATTTTTGCTTCCAACCGTACTACCGTACTACAGCATTATTAAAGTTACTGATTATTATTTAGTTACACAAATTTACTATAAAGAAAATAGCGTAGTTGGACGTCCAACACGTACTACAACACCTCTTTTTTGCCACTTTTGTAGTACGGAGCTTGTTGGATGGTAGAAAACAGGCAATCCAACACGTACTACAACGTCCAACAAAACAACACCTACGTAGTATATATATATGATTAAAAAGAAAATATATACTACTATACAACAGGTAGTTACGTTTTGAAATGATTTTCGATGTAGTACTGTAGTACGGTAGTTCGATATTTCTGAAAAGTTTTCCTTTCAAAACTCTCTCTCCTTTGCTCTCTTTTTTATTCCAGGGGGTCCGGGGGATTGAAATGGAAGAGATAGTATAATGTAGGTATGGACGAATCAGACGAAATGTCCGCAAATCAGAATGTAAAAAAGCTATTATTCCCGATGGGGTTGCCACCGGGAATAAAGCAAAAGGTTGATGTGAAAAGTATGAATCAGGAAAAGTATGCCGGAAATACCATTGCGTCCGGGTAACGGTTGATGAATGACAGCATATTCCGCTCACGCTTGCGCTCCCGGCATTCTGCCACATAGCGGCGATGATCGCGGTTCTTACGCACCAGGAAGAAGATAAGGGCTTCGTAGCTGGTTGCTCCGGCAGTCTCTTCGCGGCCGGAGATATTGAAGCGCCCGGTGATGGTGTTGCCGATTGTGTTAGGTTCCCGCAAATAGCGGATGGTGCAGCCCTGAAGGTCGATGCCGTAGGCGGCAAGGTCGGTGTAGGGATTGCCGGTAAGGGCGATGGCTGAAGTGCCCGTTTCGTGGGCGGACGTTCCGAGGCTGTCTTGAGTAGCTGTGGAAACTTTTGCATTGTCAAGCATAACAATAACGTTTTAAAATGAAAGTATCCGTGCCTTTCCCGCTGCTTATCACATCTCAAGAATGCTGTGGGCGCATTAACGCTCCACGCGGGGGTACACGGATACCATATATGGTACACAATATGTCCGGGCATAAAAAATGCCTGCACCGTAAATGCAAGCTGGCAGCCCGCATCTGTGAGAATATGTATGATAGACATTGCAAACATAGTGATTATTTTTGAATGGTGGGGCATTTTGCCCGGGTTATTTTTATTCTTCAGTTGGTTTATCAGTATCTCCTGTCATTTCCTCTGCAGAGAACATGGACTTGAAATTGCTGATTCTCTCTTTCTTACGTAATTCAAGCAGTTTCTTTTCTTTCTGTTCCGCCTTTTTCAACTCTTCAATTTCTTGCTGAATAGGATGAGTAGCAAGGTACTGTTCCTTTTGGGAGATTTGGGTTTGTATCCGGGCTATCTCTTTCAGGTTTTTCTCGTCTTCAGCATAGGAGCCGAAGAGGATATTGTCAATGGTAGTATATACCCACAACTCAAAATCCGGATTCAACCAAGCTGCAAACTTGATAGCAAGTACACGATGCATAAATGTGCCCGCTTTTTGTCTTGATACGATTAAATCAGCTCTGTTAACGATTCCTAATAAACCTGCATTTGCAGGTTTTAGACATGTCTCTATAAACCGTTTCGTATCTTCACTTTTGGTAAATTGATACAAATCACGGTTAAAAACATTCGCCATTTGAGTTGCATTAACCATCACATTTTTGTCGTTGATTTCAAAACCGACAACTTTTCCGTTGTATTCAAATTCTTTCGTTTCCATGGTTATTACATAATGGGATTAATACTGCTTACTTCTTCGTCAAGAATTGCCTCTTCTTCATAGTATTGCTCCAATTCGGCAATTTCCTTTTTGAGTTTCTCTATTCTATGTTCCTGCACTTTCAGCCTGGCAGATTGCGCAGAACTCCTTCTTTCCAAATAGTCGTAAAGAGCCTTGTGCAACTCCATCACGCTACCCGGTCGGGTATTCCGACTCACATAGTCTGTGAATATCCAGCCAATGAGATACATCAGCGGGATGTAACACGTCTCTTTCTCTTCTCCTTCATCGGCAACTGTGGTGCTGAGCACCATAATTGAACACATGAAATCATCGTCCTCAATTCCCTTCATTACCTCTTCATAGCTAATGTAGGTATGGACGAATCAGACGAAATGTCCGCAAATCAGAATGTAAAAAAGCTATTATTCCCGATGGGGTTGCCACCGGGAATAAAGCAAAAGGTTGATGTGAAAAGTATGAATCAGGAAAAGTATGCCGGAAATACCATTGCGTCCGGGTAACGGTTGATGAATGACAGCATATTCCGCTCACGCTTGCGCTCCCGGCATTCTGCCACATAGCGGCGATGATCGCGGTTCTTACGCACCAGGAAGAAGATAAGGGCTTCGTAGCTGGTTGCTCCGGCAGTCTCTTCGCGGCCGGAGATATTGAAGCGCCCGGTGATGGTGTTGCCGATTGTGTTAGGTTCCCGCAAATAGCGGATGGTGCAGCCCTGAAGGTCGATGCCGTAGGCGGCAAGGTCGGTGTAGGGATTGCCGGTAAGGGCGATGGCTGAAGTGCCCGTTTCGTGGGCGGACGTTCCGAGGCTGTCTTGAGTAGCTGTGGAAACTTTTGCATTGTCAAGCATAACAATAACGTTTTAAAATGAAAGTATCCGTGCCTTTCCCGCTGCTTATCACATCTCAAGAATGCTGTGGGCGCATTAACGCTCCACGCGGGGGTACACGGATACCATATATGGTACACAATATGTCCGGGCATAAAAAATGCCTGCACCGTAAATGCAAGCTGGCAGCCCGCATTCTTGAGAATATGTATGATAAGCACTGCAAACATAGTGAAATCTTTTGAGATATGCGGCATTTTGCCCGGAATAATTTTATTCTTCAGTTACTTCTTCGGTTGAGAATGGCAGATTAAGCTGGCGATTATTGGCTCGCCAATCTTCGATGGTGAGCTTCATTACTTGGTTCAATTCTGTCTTTGCCTCGTTCATTAGTTTTTGGGCATCCTTGAAGCGACGTTGGCATTCCTGGTACTCGGTAACCTTCTTCTCCATGACTTCCTGTTTCTGCTTGAGGAAGGTTTGCGGTTCAGTGAAGTAAGCAAAGAGGGCATGATAGCATTCTTGTTGGTATTTTATCAATGCTGGTTTTGCATCTTCGTTCACATTGGCAGGATTGATGGTAAACAACCATCCGAATATATATTCCAAAGGAAGGCAATACATTTCGTATATTTTCCCATCCGCACCAGTTAGGGGCTTCAAGCCCCCAACTGAAGACAAAATGGGATGGCAATTAATCTTGTCTTGTTGTCTCTTTCGATCAATCCCCAACGCCTCACAAATGGGTTTGATGGCTACTAATTGTTCCTCACTCGTAGATAGTATATCTACATTGTTCACTCTTGCAATAATCTTGGTTTCCATAACTTTTTGTTTTTAGGTTTATAATAAAAATCAGAAGTTCAAATCTTGGGGTGCATTGCTTTCTCCAAGCGGATCGTTGTCCGGGTTAGGTTCCGGCGTATCTTCCTCCAGTTTACGCTGCAGATCGATTCCGTATAAGTCTCTGAAAATTTCGTAGTTGATAGCTATACAGCTGGAAATGGTGCCTTTCTTTTCGACCTTGCGCACCATATCATTGTTAGGCTTAATATCAATACCGGTTTCATTAGGGATATCCTCGGCAAAACCACCCCGCGGAACCTCTACAACATCGTACCAGCTGAAGCGCCGGGAATGTACAAAACCGATATAGCTGGGATGTGAACGCAGATTCTGCTCGATAGTAGACTGTGTGGATTCTTCCTGGTTATAGGAAGACCGGGCGTACTGTGTGTAGATGGGACTGATACGCAGATAAAGAACCCTGGTTCCTGCAGGAATGGGGACTTCTTTCTTTTCCCCTCCAGGGAGCTTGATGGTAATGCGTTCGGGGGTGTCGATGGCGAAGTCCTTGCCTTCCTTGATGGCCTTCGTGTCGATCATCACATCCATAGCCTTGAAGAAAGAGGCCAGCTTGTCGGTCTTAGATATCAGTTCTACTTGGAATCTGATCTTGTTGCAGACCGTTTGAAAAAAGTCTTTGTAAGTAAATGGTAGTTTCATATCAGTATAGTTTTCAATTAAATTGCAGGTTGCTAAAAACAATGAGGCCGTTTTCATGAGGCGGTCTATTTCGCCTGCATTCCGTAACTCTTCCTTTAGCTCATCGTAGGCCTTCTGCTTGAGCGTTCGGAAATGCTGCATTACCAAAGGCCGCAGCTGAAGAACTTCAAAAAGTACATTGGAGAGTCCGATCTTGGCAGGATCTTCAATGTCTTTCAGCTTGTTGAAAAGGTCTATCTCTTCTTGAGTACGGTTCTTAGGCTTGGGAACCTCGCAGACTATGATTCGGGACATAAGGGCATTGTCGTCGCGCTGGGGTGTCTCCTGACCACAAATGATAACCGGCGCATATACTTTATCATTCTCGATTTCTTTCCCGGATGTTCCTTTTCGCTTCTGCCGGCCATCGCCATCGTAAACAATACCTTTCAGTGCCTGGAACTTTATATCTGATATATCTTTGTTGTTGTACTCATCAAGGACAACCGGCACATCACGGAAGGTACTCATCAGTGTGGACATGGCAGCATCGGTACCAATGTTCAGGTTGAAAATTGGAATTTTCGGGGATATGAATAAGGAACGAATGGAAATGGCGATCTGTGTCTTTCCGGAGGACATAGGCCCCATAAAGAACGGAGCGGTGAAGAGGCGGTCGATGCAGTGTATGTTGCTGCGGAAAGCACACATGATGGCAAATAAGATAGCCCATTTCCCATTGTCATTAATCTTATAGACGCGGTCCATCAGCGAGGCCCACTCTTCGAAAGAGCAACGTTTGTCTGCAGGAATTTCCTTATATACAAGCTGGGAGATGAGCTCGTACTTATCGGACCGGCGCCCGGAACCGGCATAAATGGTAGAGAATGCCGGCAGATAATAGTTCTTGCCGTTGTGGGTGACAACTCCGAGCTCGTTAACCGGGTCAAAACGCGCCAGGCCATCGACGACATGGAAGATGCCGTTGGCAAAGGCGAAGAACTGCTGGTCCTCTCGCCGGGAAAAGCCATCCTCTTGTTGATTACCATAAGTGGTAACCTCTGTACAAGTAACATAGTGCCTACTCATGTATTCACGTATTTTAGTCCAGTGCTTCTCTTCGCCATTTGTGAAGTTGACGGCCTCGAGCATGATAAGTTTCTCTTCAATGGTGCTCTTTTTAACAAGCGCTTTGGAAGGGATTTCAATGTATAATGGAGTCTTATAATATCGGCGGTTTATCTTGATAACACGCTTGTTTTCTTCATCGTTATCGGAGTAAATGTGGAGCAGCGGAATCATGTAGAAATCCCCAACCATAGTGTGGCCGGACTTATCCTGTTTAAAGAGATAACAGACCGGCTCTCCTTGTTTATTTAGCTTCGGATAAAAATTGCATTGGTTGAACATCTGCAGATATTCCGGGTTGTCTTGAACATAGCGGGGAAGCTCGTCAGGGTCGTAGGTCTCTTCTACATAATCGTCGTCGGTGCGCTGCGCATTAATGGCCATACGGGATTTGCGTTTGGCCAGATAGGGCTTCAGTATCTCGTTGAGGGCTTGCTTGGTTAAGCCCAGGCATCCGTAGAAATAGCCGAAGTTGATGATTCGTACAGAATCTTCAGCGTAGCTAATGATTTCGGCACAACGCTCGATGTAGGGAGAACGCTCCCCTTTGAAATCCTTAAAAAACAGTTTGTGCTGGTAAATATAGAATTTGGCAAAGTTGAACGTTTCTATGACATTGGTTTCGGCCTCATTTTCCATTTCCTCTTCTTCCTCTTCCGGATCGTGTTCTTCACAGTCCGCATTTGAGGGCTTTTCCACGGTCACGGTAATATTGGATATGCCGGCACGGAATATAGCCGCAAGGCCTGCGAGGTAGTCCGATTCGGTTCCATCTTTGAAGATGGTAAGTCCATCACTATCGGTTGTAAACATCTGACTTGCCTGGCGCAGCAATTGGATATCATTCATTCCGGGAACGCCATGCACATAGACGATTGGGGCGTCACCGTAGAGGGTTAGGAATTCCTGATAATTGGAAGTGAGGATGCAGGGTTCGTTCCCGGAGCGGGTTTCGGCTATCATTTCTATTCCATAGATACCAGGATGCATTTGGTCTTTCTGCTGGACCTTGGCCGTCTTTTGTTTGCGCAGTATCTCGTTAACCTTCCGCTGAATGACCTCTGTATTGGTATTGAATATTTCGGCCAGTGTCTCAATGCATTTAAGAAGAAGTGTCTCTGAGGGTATAACCGATATCAGTGAGCAGAGCTGCTTAATCGCTGCCTCTTCTTTGTTTGGATCCACGCCCGGGTTCTTGCCTCGCAGGGAGATGGAGAAGTATAAAAGGAAGTTCTGTTCACGGTTAGCAAGCCACTTACTGGTCTCAAGTTTATGCTCCTGAGCAATATTATCCGGATCCTTACCTTCAGGAAGTGGTACGGCGCTTACTTGGAAGCCGGCACGAAGGAATGCTTCGCAATTGGTAAGGGAGGCTTTAAGGCCTGCTGCATCAGCATCATATATAAGCACTACTCTATGTGTGAAACGTCCAATTAGCTGTATCTGCTCCGGAGTAAGGGCAGTACCGCTGGTAGCTATGGTATTGCATACTCCTACGGAATGCATGGATAAGACATCGAACTGCCCTTCGACGACGTATGCTTGGTCGTAGCGGGATATGGCCGTGCGTGCCTGGTGTAGTCCGAAAAGATGGGTGCCTTTCTTAAAAATAGGAGTATCACCGGTATTTACATATTTTCCGGTATTCTCTTGAGGGACGAGCCAACGTCCTGTGTATCCGTCGATGTTTCCCTTAATGTCAAAGAAGGGGAACATTATTCTGTCCTTAAAGGTATCAAATACGAAACCTTTATCCGATCGTTTTAATATATCGATTTCGACCAGCTTCTGCTCGGAGAAACCTGCAGCAAGCAGCTCTTTCTTGGCGAGGTTCCCAGCCGGGGCATATCCAATACGGAAATCCCGTAAGATTTTATCGTCCAGTGAAAATCCTCTCTCATGTAGGTAAAGTTGTGCATCCGGAAGATGCTTCTCAAAAAAGGTAGCAGCTCCTTTCATGGCAATGCGCTGTGCCTCCCGTTCCTTCATCCGGGACGCTTCTTCATCGGATATTACTCGTTCAGGGAGTTGGATGCCTGCCCGGTTGGCCAACCAGGTAATGGCTTCACTGAAAGGCATGTTCTCATGTTCCTGGATAAACGATATTACATCTCCTCCTTTTCCGCAGACAAAGCATTTATAGGTCTGTCGTGATGGGCTTACCGTCATCGATGGATGCCTATCGGGATGGAACGGGCAAATACCTACGTAGTTGATACCTTTCTTGTGTAAGGATACGAACTGGCCAATTACATCGACTATCTCGTTGGCATCCTTGATTCGTTGCTTCAATTCTTCATCAATCATCGTTCTCTTCTTCAAATATACAGAGTTGGCGTGCGGCAAATGCTTCTTCCAGGGTGATCCCGAAATAATTCGACAGCGCGATATATTCTGTTTGGTTAATATTCTTGCGACCGTGGAAGATATCCCACCAGCGCATCTGGTTGATTCCTACTTCGTGGTAAAAAGCACGGGTTGGCATGAAGTTTTCGGGGTGGCGGAACTTGATCCGGAGCATCTCTTGTACCAGGTTTCGCTTGACCGTCTGGCCGGTAACAATATGCTTCCGGTGCATATATAATTGTACGGCCAAGGCAGAGCGCCCCAAATGGTCGGACATTTGTTCCAAAGTCATTTTATTGACGTTGTCTCTGACGAATTGGTCTTCGTGAGGTTGCCATCTTCCATTGTTCATAGCTTTCTTTTCTCCATATTTGAGTGTAATCTTCGTTAAATTCATATTCCGGATGTTTCTCGATGTAACAGCAGCAGAATTTAATGAAAAGCTCCTGCTGTTCCGGTATCACAGAGGTAGCGATATCATAGTATCGCCTGACTTTCAATTTGTCGAGAGCATTATAGACTTTCGACTCAAAATCAAGAAAGGCATCTACACCTAACTTAGCCAGGAACCGGTCTATCCAATCAAGATTTACCATTTTGTATTTGGTCAGGTTGTCCATTGATCTCAAGTTTGTTTAACTGCAAATGTAGGTGCATGCCAATTTCGTGAGAAAGACGTTCGGATGCTTTGTTTACCGGATCCTGGAAATTAGTGAGTGCCATCAGGATGGTATTCAAGTCGCATTCGGTGATATCATGTATTGAGTAGGTACCACGGTTATCAACGTCCAGATACAGTCTCATGACCTCTCATGTTTTAATTGCTCAATGATAGAATTGAGTGGTAAATCATACTCTCTACGGCGTGTTTGAGAGTATCGCGAGAAACATTGGCCGGCATCGTTCCACCTGAATCTCTTCCATTTCACAAAGGTTTTTCGAACACCGTTAATGGTCGATTTCCTTGAAACAGGAACTTGCCCATATACCTTCCGGATATTCCGGGAATTCTTATCGTACCAGATATGGTCGATTTTGTATGCGCACGCCCTCATGGCGAGTTCAACGATTTCTGTAGTATACATATTGTTTGATTTATTGATAAGTCTTTTCTTTTTCTATTTTTTCAACTTCAGAACTTTCGTAGAAAAATCCATTCTTATCGGAATATCCGCCACCGAAACATTCTGTAACTTCTATTATATCTCCAGTATTCTTGATTTTTACTTTCATATCTTGATTTTTATTTGTTACGAGAACCTATTTGATGATTCTAATAGGTATTCAGAGTACCATCCTAATGACTTTATACCATCTGCCACCTTATATTCCCAATTATCAACAGCCGATTCTTTCACTCTCGATTTTCGGACGTAATGAAAAGTATCAATCACAACTACTTTTTTACCTATTTCCGTATCAATTCCATCGACTATCATTAAAGTCTCACCGATCTTGAATTTTGCTTCCATCATATCTATCTTATTTTGAATTAATATCCTTGATGATTCGATTGTTTTTTTGAGCCTTACGTATCTCAAAGCTATTCAGTTTCCTGAAATAGAACTTATTTCCACAATCAGGGAGTTTATTACATAAAGTTTTCTTTTTAAATCCTACACAATTCGAGCATTGCCCAGCTATAACCGGGCATATCTCTACTATCAAGTTATTTATTGATAGTAACTGACCTGCGGTATATTCATTCTGCATCATATATATTTAGATTTGAATTATTCCGAATACTCAAATTCTCCGAATAAAAGTAAAACTGGTTCGGTTGTACCCATAACCCATTCACCTCTCTTGTTGTCTTCTCCTGCAGGAGGCTGCATGATATTGTGAATACTTCCGGGTGTAAGTCTTTTAAATTGTTCACCTACAGCGTTACAATAAGTAATTTTTATAGACTTCTTAGCAACGATACCTTTACAGCGAATGACCTTTTTTAAATCACTCTCTCTTATTGTTATTTTCCCTAACTGGATTGATTTTCCAGTCAAACCGCATTTTGTACACTTGTAGAGGTCGTAAGGTTTTCCTGCTTTAAACAGGGTCACGATATTTTGTTTTTCCCAGGAGTGCCCACCTGTTTTAATGTCTACTGTTTCCATATATTCTTTTTTCTATTTAATTTGAGGTATTCCTTTTTTCAGCTATTACCCAACCTTCTTTAAGGTATGCTAATTTGAATTTCAACATTACGTCCATAGGATTCAAAACATATCCTTCCTTATCAACGTAAAATCCACCAGCTATGATACGCAAGGATTTTGTTCGGGTATGAAGAAGATATTCATGTGTTACCTCTATTCCTTCATGCATAGCTTTCAATGCTTCATCTAAAGTCATATCTTTGCTGTAGTATTAATACAATGCTCTGTGCATGGATCATCTGCTATTGCCTTATCCGCACAATGCGAACAAAGCGTATGCTCTTCATTGGACCACCAGCAAGTCCCATAGTCCGGATGGTAACACGGATCATCTTCCTTGCACCCGCAATCACGACAGACTCCGGGAACCTCTATTGCCTTTTGGGGAGCAGATATCTTTTCTGAGAACTGATACACACTACGTACACGGCATATATCCATAAAAAAAACGTAATCCGAGCAACCCATATTATCTACAGATGCATCAATCCGCTGCACCTCTCCCCCTATGTTACCAGCAGAGAAACAAATTTTTTTCTTTAGCTTCGGATATTCCGCATTGATTTCATCTACCTTGATACGCAATTCCTCTTTGAGAGCATCTAAAGAAATTTCGTCTTTAATCAAGACATACTTATATTTTCCTACATACTCAAGTAACTTCTTGCAAGCCTTGTTCTTAGGAGAATACGTTTGCAAACTCTCTACAAAAAACATCATAATACACTCCTTTCGTTTTAATTCCGCGAAAATCCTTTTGCTAAATCCGACATATCTATGTCAACACAGTTCCCATGTCTCTGATCAAGTTTCTGAAGTCTGGTATAATTCTCAGCTGCAATCTTATATATTGCTTCTATCCGAGGATCTGCGTTCATCGTCCGCATGATTTTCATGGAGGTGGTTGCGATGTTACCCACTAACATAGAGGCTACTTCTATTTTTCCTTCTGTTTTTTCTTGGGAAATAATACACATTCCTTGCAATCCGTTATTTTTGCAAATTTCTGAGATTTCCAAAATCGCTTCTTGTACATTTTTTGTTTCCATATTATCATTGTTTATAAGTTAGTAAATCATCGTGCGGAGCCGGGAGTCGAACCCGGGAAACCGTGCACCGCTTTATTTGAGGTGGTTGACATGCCAATATGTTATCAGCTCCGGTATGTCATGTAGGCCTAATCGAGCTTTGATGTTTTCTCGATGTCGGATAATGGTAAACTTGGATAGATTGAGTTTCTCGGCTATATCTTCCGTGCGCATATTGGATGCGATTAATCGGAAGACTTCCATTTCTCTTTCGGTGAGAGTTGTGTCTATCTCTGGTTTGCAGACGACTCCTTCCTGCTGGCATTCTCCACGAAGAGGGCATTTAACTTCTTCAAAGATGAAATTCCCATTCGCATCGATGTCATGGTTATATTGATCGTATTCGCCGAAATTACACCGTATAAAGCGATGTACAACACTGAATTCGAAAAACTTCTTGTTCATTGTACGCTTTGAATATAGTTCCATTAAAGCGGCATAGGCTTTCGGATAACGATCGCTGATTGTTGTAAGCATATATGAAATAATATCATAATCATTATCCTTTAGAGGACGAGCGGGCTCATTAATTGCCTTAATCATAACATCTCCGTCTGGAGTGTTATAGAATTCGATATTGCAGAGTTTATACATAACTTTATTCATTTAAATTTTAAACAGTCCCTTTTAATTTAGAAAAATCAGCATTTGTTCCTTCTAACTTGGTAATGGGGAATAATTCATCGACACTCTTGCCAAGATAGTTAGCTATGATTTTCTTCTTTACCAGAGGTGGATCAATAGTCTTCGCAATCCACTTATAAACACTAATTTCAGAGGAGCTGGTTAACTCTGCTATTTTTTTAATTTCTTCTACCTTCAAATTAGGAAGGCTGTTCATATAGTCACTAAATACCATAATTGATGAATATTTAAAGGTTTATATTCTATTTCGTATTGATTCGCATATCTTAGTAGTGAAAATTATATTATCACGATGCAAACATAATGCTTATTTGAGAAAATCGCAAATGATTATTGATAAAATCTCAAATAAAGATGAAGTTTCCTCAATATTACTTTGAGGCTTTTATGCTAACTTTATGATTATGAAAGCAATAGAAAATATTAAGAAAATACGCCTTGACAAAGGCATACCACAAAAGAAGATAGCGGATGCCTTGAATCTTGATAATGCAGTTGTAAGCAATATCGAGAATGGTAAACGTGAGCTGAAAGTAAGCGAACTTGAGATTATCGCAAACTGTCTTGAGGTGAGTATTATTGACCTTTTTACATATCCAGAAAAGTATGTAGCTCTTGATAGTATAAATGATGATGTAGCTGCTACTCTTACGATACAATTGAGAAGGGAAAAAAAAGATCAAGTGCTGAAGCTGGTATTTGGAGACAACAATTTAGAAATATTGAATAGATAATGGAAGCGATAGAAATTTTTTCGGTTTATAAAATTGATGGGCTCATTAAAAGATGGCGTAAAGAATTTCCTTCTTTATCAATTCGAAGGATTGAAACACCCACATCTGATTGCTATATCCTATTTAAATATGGTTCAGTGAAAAATATTAGATATCCTTTTGAGGCTATATATGGAGCACAAAAAGGATTTATTGAAGGATGGATAAAAGAATGTGATTCTAAGAAGATACTTCAGCCTGAAGAACTTGAAGCCGAATTACGGAAAATAGCAGAGAGTAATATTAAATAATTGGATATACATTAATAGACAAATATAATCAAATAGACAGTTATACAAAAAATAATAATATTGATAATTAGGTACTTATAAATAAGTTCGCGTTTCCCGCTACCCCGACGAAAGAAAGAAGAGATTGCATTAATGCAACCTCTTCTTTTTTTATTCCAAAGGCTCCTGTTTTTTTCCCTAACTGGGAAAAAATATTTTCCCAACCGGAGAAAAATATTTCCCTAACTGCTCCTTTTATTAATTGAAGTATTTTGCGTACTCTGCCGGAACCCCGCTGATCGGTTTAATCTCCGCATCCTTATAATACACCTCTCCACCTTCGCTCTGCAACTGTATCTTGCCTTCCGTGAGAGGGATGTCTTTTTCTCCGTCCCGATAGCGAAGGTTCTGGAGTGCCATGGCTACGTGGCCGTTTACTATATACAGGCTCTTGCCTTGGTAGCAGATTAATTCCATGGTAGTCCATTCGTGGGTGGGACTGGTATAGTCGGCGGCACGACATTGCGAGGCAACGCCGTTGGCTCCGAAAGTAAGGAGTTCCCCTTCGGGGTCGTAGAAGTAACCTTTGTCCGTTTTGGTGGCTCTGATGTCTGCAGATGTGCCGGCTACGCTCCAGAAGTCGCCTGAAACGCCTTCGTCGGTACCGCCGTCCATTACTTGGAATTCCAGGGCACGCATCCATGAGTACCAATAGTCCACACCTGCTTCGCCCTGCGAATGATACAGGATGCCGGAATCTAATGCCTTGTCGGTGCGTGGATTCGAGCGCTTGGTACCGAAACGGGTTTTCAGTCTGAAGTGATAGTCCTTATAGTCTTGTTTCGTAAAGACGCAACCGTAGGTTTCTCCGGATATGTGCAGTACCGGCACGCCGTCTTCTTCAATCATGCTGAATACATTTTGTTCGTTCTTGTCATAGCCGATGGGGGGAATTGTTTGTCCTTCTGCATCTACAGGCCGTTGCCCGGTGAATTGTTCGGGAAATGCGTAACTCTGGTAAATACGCCATTGCGACAAGTCCTTGTCCATCAACGAAACCCACCCTTCACTTTTCTGTGCACACGATGAAAACAGTAACAGAATACTACTGAATGCTATAAAATAAAATCCCTTCATAAAACTTTGTGTTATATTAGTATTATAATTCGTTATCGTAACAAATATAAGGTTTTATATTGAATTTTATAGTACCTTTGCCGCCAAATAGATGCAATGCATGTGAAAAGGCTGTTCATTAATAGTATGAAATATCTCCTGATAGTAATATTCGCATATTACTATGTGGGGAACACTGCCTTTATTCATACACATCTTGTGAACGACTATCTCGTCACTCACTCGCATCCCTTCTTTCCCGGAGCACACCACTCGCACAGCGAAACCGGACTGGAAACAGTTGCCATATTCAATGCGATATGTATGGAGTCGGCTTTGTACATGCCGGTGGTGCCTTTTGTACTGTGCTTCTTGGGATTCATCTATTCTCAAAACAGGGTAAAGGCCGCTACCGGGTCTTTCCGTTTATTCCATCTGCGTTCTCCGCCCCGTCGTTGTGCATAATCAGCATTTGTAAGCAAACAATTACCAGATTATCCATAATAACGACAAGAAAATGAAACATATAGGTTTATTGTGCTTGGTCGGCATCATGTGCTATGCGTGTGCCGGTCAGCGAGAAGAGCAGGAAACACAGGATTTCTCTGTATCGGGAGACACGATTACGGTATCTCCCCAATCCCCCATAGCAGAAAAACTGAAAGTAAGTGAAGCTACACAAGAACTACATCAGACAACCTTCACCGTATCGGGCGTGGTAAAGGCCATCCCCAATCATTATGCCGAGATTGCATCCCCCTTTGCCGGACGCGTCACCCGTTCCTTTATCCGGCTGGGACAGAAGGTGAGCAAGGGCAGTCCGCTGTTTGAAATCAGTTCGCCCGACTTCTTTGAAACCGGCAAGGCATACTACCAGGCAAAGCAGGAAATGGAACTCGCTTCCAAGAACCTGCGCCGCGAAAAGGACTTGTATGCACACAAAGTAAGTGCGCAGAAGGAAGTGGAAGAAGCCGAAGTGAACTATGAACTGAAAAAGAAGGACTACGAGAATGCCCTCGCCGCCCTGAAGGTATTCCAGATTGAACCGGACCAGCTGGTGCTGGGCCAGCCTATGATTGTACGCTCCCCCATTGTGGGCGAGGTGGTGAAGAACGACATCGTCATCGGTCAGTTTATGAAAGAAGATGCCGACCCCGTTGCCGTCATTGCCGACCTGAACGAAGTATGGGTAGCCGCCAACGTAAAGGAGAAAGATATGCCCCTGCTCTCCGACCTGAAACAAGTGGAGATATCGCTTGTATCGCAACTCAACCGCACCTTCACCGGCAGCATCTACCACATCAACGAACTGCTGGACGAGGACACCCGTTCGGTAGAAGTACTGATAGCCTGCGACAACAAAGAGCGCCTGATGAAGCCCGCCATGTACGCCTCGGTGAAGCTGACCGACGAAGCCGCCGAAACGATACTGATACCCACAGCCGCCATCTTGCAGGAAGAGAACCAGGCGTATGTGCTGCTCTCCCTGGGCAACAACAAATACTTGAAACAGAAAGTGGAGACATCCGCCACCGACGGCAACAAGAGCATCATCCGCTCCGGCTTGAAACCGGGAGACAGATACGTGTCCGACGGTGCCTTCTATCTGCTGAACGCTAACTAAACACGGTACGACTTATGAAGAAACTTATTTATCTGGCGATACATCGTCGGGGACTGATGCTCGTACTGTTTGCCCTCATTGCGGCAGTAGGCTATTATTCGTGGACAAGGCTTGCCATCGACGCCTATCCCGACATTGCGGATACCACCGTGCAGATTGTGACCCAAGTGCCCGGACTGGCAGCCGAGGAGATAGAACAGCAAATCACCATCCCCATCGAGCGTGCCGTGAATGGCATGCCGGGACTGAACGTGATGCGAAGCAAGAACACCTTCGGTCTGAGTACCGTTGTGCTGGTGTTTGACGACGGCATCGATGACTACTGGGCACGCCAGCGCGTGCAGGAGCGCCTGGTGGACGTGGAACTGCCCTACGACGCCGTGCCGGGGCTCAACCCGCTGACCTCTCCCACCGGAGAGATATACCGCTACGTCATCGACAGCGAGAACCTGGACCTGCGCGAAATCACCGACCTGCACAAGTGGGTCATCATCCCCCGCCTGAAACAAGTGACGGGCGTAGCCGATGTAAGCAACTACGGCGGCATCACCACCCAATACCAAATAGAGCTCGACCCGCACAAGATGGAAGCCTACGGCATCTCCCTTGCCGACGTGACCGAGAAGGTGGAAATGAACAACGTAAACGCCGGCGGCAGTATGCTGAGCCGCGGCGAACTGAGTTACGTCATCCGCGGCATCGGCCTGGTGAAAGACCTGGACGACCTGGGACGCATCGTTATCAAGACCGAGAACGGAGTGCCCGTCTACCTGAACGACATCGGCAAACTGAAGTACGGCAACCTGGAGCGTAAAGGCGTACTGGGCTTCTACGACGGCAAGCGCAACTACTCAGACGGCGTGGAAGGCATCGTGCAGATGCTGCGCGGACAGAACCCGTCGCAAGTGCTCGAAGGCGTGCATGCCGCCATCGACGAACTGAACAACGAAGTCCTGCCCAAAGGCACGCGCATCCATCCCTTTATGGACCGCACCAACCTGGTGGACATGACGCTGCACACCGTTTCGCACACCCTGTTCATGGGCATGGTGCTGGTAGTCCTCGTCTTAATCCTGTTCCTGGGTAACTGGCGCGGTGCCCTGCTGGTAGCGCTCACCATCCCCTTCTCCCTGCTGATAGCCTTTATCTTGATGCATCTCACGGACATTCCCGCCAACCTGCTATCCCTGGGCGCCATCGACTTCGGCATCCTGGTGGACGGGGCTATCGTGATGATGGAAACCATTCTGAAGAAACGCGAACGGCATCCCGACGAAGTGCTGACCGAGGACTCCATCCTGCGGCGTACAACGGAAGTGGCACGCCCCATCTTCTTCTCCACCCTTATCATCATCACCGCCTACCTGCCGCTGTTTGCATTCGAGCATATCGAAAAGAAACTCTTCACCCCGATGGCCTATACCGTAGGCTACGCGCTGATAGGCGCCTTGTGCGTGGCATTGATACTGATTCCGGGACTTGCCTACATGGCCTACCGCAACCCGCGCAAGACGTATCATAACCGCTGGCTGGAGAAGTTGCAGGCTTTGTATCACGCCCAGGTGGTTCGTGTCATCGACCGCCCCAAAGCCGTGGCAGGCACACTGGCAGGCATCCTGTTGCTGGCAGGTGTGTTGAGCTATACGGTAGGAAAAGACTTCCTGCCCCCGCTGGACGAGGGTGCCATCTGGATTCAGGTGCAGTTGCCCCCGGGCATCTCCATAGAACGCTCCAAGAAGATGGGAGCGGAACTGAGGCAGATGTTAGGCCGATTCCCCGAAGTATCATACGTCATGACACAAGTGGGGCGCGATGATGAAGGCGCCGAAGCCTTCTCCCTCTCCCATATAGAGTGCGGCGTAGGCCTGAAGCCCTACAACACCTGGACTACCGGGCGCAACAAAGCCCGCCTGATAGAAGCCATGAACGACTCGCTCGCCCGGATGCCGGGTTACTCCGTCGGATTCTCCCAGCCCATCATCGACATGGTAATGGACCAGATAGCCGGCGCGCACAGTGATCTCGCCCTGAAAATCTACGGCGAGGATATCACAGAGACACGCCACATTGCCGACCGGGTAGTGAACGTAATCAAGCAGATTCCCGGCGCCACCGACGTAGCTGTAGATCAGGAACCGCCCCTGCCCCAGCTTCAGATTGTGGCAGACCGCGACCGCATCGCCCAGTACGGGCTGAACGTCTCGGACGTGGCGGACTTGATAGAACTTGCCATCGGCGGAAAGTCCATCTCGCAGATATTCGTGGGCAGCAAGTCCTACGACGTCATCTGCCGCTTCAGCGAAGAGACGCGCAATACGCCGGAGAATATCGGCAACCTGATGCTGACTTCCGGTTCGGGCGCCAAGATACCTCTGAGCCAGGTAGCCGACATCAAGATGACCACCGGCGCCAGCACCATCTCCCGCGAGATGAACAAGCGGCATCTGACGATTCATATCAATCTGCGCGGCATCGACCTCACCTCTTTTTTGCAGAAAGCCAACCGGATGATTGATGCGCAAGTGAAGTACGACCACCAGGGAGTCCATCTGAAGTGGGCGGGACAGTTCGAGAACCAGCACCGTGCCTACAGCCGTTTGGGTGTGGTTGTTCCGCTGGCGCTCGGCATCATGCTGGTGCTGCTGTTTGCGGCGCTCGGCAAGTTCCGCCAGGCGGCATTGCTGATGTGTGTCATTCCGTTGGCGCTCTTTGGCGGTATGCTGGCATTGAACGTGCGTGGAATGACGCTGAACGTATCTTCCGCCGTGGGCTTCATCGCACTGATTGGCGTGGCGATACAGAACGGGGTGATTATGATTTCGCACATCAACAACCTGCGCAGCCGCGGGCGCGACCTGCGCGACTCGGTGATAACCGGTGTGAAGCATCGCTTCCGCCCCATCCTGATGACGGCTACGGTTGCCGTGCTGGGATTGCTGCCTGCATCGCTCAGTACCGGTATCGGTTCGGACGTGCAACGTCCGCTGGCTACGGTGATTGTTTACGGATTGCTGTTTGCTACGGTGGTGACGTTGTATATCCTTCCCACCATCTACTACTGGATAGAGAAAAGAATGGAAGATAAAAACAAGACGCTGGAAAATGAAAAGATATAAGATACTACTATTACTGGCTGCCGGCGCCTGCTCCATGCAGGCACAGACAGTGGCGCCGATAACCTATAAGCAGTATATGCACAAGGTCAGTACGGACAACCTGGAGTATGCTGCCGAGAAGATGAACGTGAGTGCCGCCCGGGCGGACGTGATTGCCGCCAAAGTGTTCGACAACCCGTCGCTCTCCTTCACCTACTCCAACAACGAGGACCATACGTTGCAGATGGGACAGAGTTATGAACTCGGCCTGTCGCAGAACATCACCCTGGGCAGACGCACCGCAGGCATCAAACTGGCACGCAGCCAGAGCGAACTGGCAGAGGTGGTGCTGGACGATTACTTTCGCAACCTGCAAGCGGACGCCACCCTCACCTACCTGGAAGTGATAAAGCAGAAGCAGCTTTACGACATCAAGAAGAGCGCCTGGAGCAATATGTCCGACCTTGCCAAGAGCGACAGCATCCGGTTTGCATCGGGCAAGATTATGGAAGTGGAAGCCATTCAGAGCAAACTGGAAGCGGACATTATGTACAACGACCTGTTGCAGGCGCATACGGAACTGGAACAGGCCTATACGCAGCTATCTCCCTATATAGGGACAGCCGTGACCGACACCCTTTTCCACCCTGTAGAGGAGTTGGAGCAGCCGGAAAAGGAGTTTGTACTGGGCGACCTGATACAGTCCGCCATCGAGCGCCGCACCGACTTGCGGGCAGCTTTGAAGAACACCGAAGTGGCACGCCGCGAGTTGACACTTGCCAAACGCGAGAAGCGTCCCGACGTGGAACTGTCCGTAGGATGGAGCCACAACACGAGGGTGCGTAACGAAGAAGCCCCTGCACCGGCATTCGACGGAGTAAGTGCGGGCATCGTCCTTCCGCTGAACTTCTCGTCCCTGAACCGGGGTTCGGTGAATGCCGCCCGTTTTCGTGCCCGCCAGGCAGAACTGCAATACAATCAGATGTGCCTGCAAGTGCAGCGCGAAGTGATGGAAGCGTATCAGCAGTTCCAGTCGCAAACGCAGCAGATAAAGCATTACGAGCGCGGTATCTTGCAGCAGGCGCAGACGGTACTCGACGGGAAAATATACAGTTATACCCGCGGTGAGGTGTCCCTGCTTGAGATTCTGAATGCACAGCGCACGTACAACGAGGTGCAGGCGCAATACATCGAGACACTGTTCAATTACAATGCGGCGCTGGTGGAGTTGGAACGCAGTTGCGGAATGCACCGTCCATTGCCCTGAAACAGATGATGCGTTTGACCCAAACAGATGGTCTGTTTACCCTTAACAGACCATCTGTTTTGCCTCAACGGATGATGCGTTTTGAAGAGAGGAAAAATACGTCCCGTAATGTTCCTGCTTTGAGAAGAAAAGAATACCTTTGCCTGCAAATTCCATTTGACAAACAATAAACATTATTATAATATGCGTAAACTTATTATGACCGCATTCAGCCTTTTGCTTTTCCTTGTTTCGCTGAATGCCCAAACACCCGACCGGCATTACACTGTTATCGTCTCGCTCGACGGCTTCCGCTGGGATTACCCTGCGATGTACAAAACTCCCAATTTGGACCGGATGGGACAAGATGGCGTAAAAGCAGTGATGCTGCCCTCTTTCCCTGCCTCTACCTTCCCGAACCATTACACCCTTGCCACGGGATTGGTGCCCGACCATAACGGCATTATCAACAATACCTTTTGGGATGCGGATAACTGCCGGCAATACTCGATGGGCGACTCCGCCAGCCGCTACAATCCCGATTACTACCTGGGCGAGCCCATTTGGATAACCGCTCAAAAGCAAGGTCTGAAGACGGCAATTATGTACTGGGTAGGCTCGGACATCGCTATCAAAGGCACCTATCCCACGCATTACCGGATGTGGAATGCAAAGCCTTTCCTTACCTTCGAGCAGCGCATAGACAGTGCCCTCACCTGGTTGCAGATGCCCGAGGAAGAACGTCCCAGGCTTATCATGCTCTACTTTGAAGAGCCCGACGGAAGCGGACATCACAATGGTCCCGTCAGCAAGGAGACGGGTGCCGTAGTTCAGCACATGGACAGCCTGATGGGTGTGCTGCGTACCCGGATAGAAAGTCTGCCCTTCGGCAAAGATGTTAACCTGATTGTAACATCCGACCACGGCATGGCCGAAATCAGCCAGGAGCGCGTGGTGGACATGAATAAGTATCTGAAGCCCGAATGGTGTGAAGTAGTGAATGGACGCACGCCGACCTCTATCTTTTCCAAAACCGGTTACAGGGATTCCATTTATAATGCCTTGAAAGAGGTGCCCCACATCCACGTGTGGAAGAAGGAAGATATTCCCGCAGAGTTGAATTACGGCAGCAGCCACCGCATCGGCGATATCGTGGTAGCTCCCGAACTGGGTTGGCAGTTTACCGACGTGGCACGCAATAACAAAGGTGCCCACGGTTACTTCCCGCAAAGCCCCGAAATGCAGGTCATTTTCCGTGCCATCGGGCCGGACTTCAAGAAGGGATATACTTCGCAGGGATTTGTCAATGTGGATATCTATCCCCTTCTTTCCTACCTTCTGCAAATCGTCCCGGAAAAGACGGACGGGAAGTTTGAACGGATAAAGGATATTCTGAAATAACCCTGTCACCTCTAAAATGAAAAAGGTGTAGCCGACATTTCATCGGCTACACCTTTTTTATTTAATGGAGAATTCTTTATTTCTTCTTTTTCCAGAGCTTAGTCATATCTTCCAGCGTCTTGCCCTTCGTCTCGGGAACGAGTTTCCAAACGAAGATGGCAGCCACCACACAGATAATGCCATAGAGGGCATAAGCAAACATATGGCCGAACTTGTCTCCCATCTCTCCCAGACGCATATTGTACATCGGCAGGAAGGTAGACGAAACAATGAAGTTGAATATCCACTGGAATGCCACCGCAATAGCCACCGCCGTACCACGAATGGTATTCGGGAAGATCTCAGCAATCAGTACCCAGCAAATCGGGCCCCAGCTGAACATGAACGATGCACTGTAGACCATGATGCTGATAACGGATACCATAGGCGGAAGACCGCCCACGAGGTTGCACATAGCCACCCCGAATGCACCTATCGCCATACCGATGGAACCGGAGATAAGCAACGGTTTACGTCCCCACTTCTCGACCGTGAACACAGCCAACAAGGTGAACAGAATATTGATGATACCCATCAGCACCGTCTGAACCATCGGATTGCCCATACCCATCGTCTCGAATATACGCGGAGCGAAGTAAAGTACGGCATTGATACCTACAGCCTGCTGGAACACACTCAACATGATACCGATGAAGATAACCATCCATCCGTAAGTGAACAGGCGTTCGGTCTTTTCTTCGGCAGTTTCCTTGATTTCTGCCAGGATAACCTTGGCCTGAGCCAGACCGTTGATACGGCTCAATACGCTCAGTGCCTTCTCGTCCTTGCCGGACATGGCGAGGTAACGCGGCGTTTCGGGCACAAACAAGACTAATATAGTGAACAGACCTGCGGGCACAGCCTCACTGGCAAACATCAAGCGCCAGCCGGTTGCGATAGTCCAGGAAGCAGCTTCCGGGTTCATAATCTGATTGACTCCGTTTACCAGGTCGATTACCGGATTGGCATTGCCTCCCAGGATAAGGAAGTTGACGAAGTAAACCACCAACTGACCGAAGATAATGGCAAACTGATTCCACGAAACCAGTGTTCCGCGGATATTACTCGGGGCTATCTCGGCAATATACATCGGACAGATGGCGGATGCCAAGCCCACACCGATACCGCCCAATACGCGATAAAGATTGAATGCAACTAACAGTGAATAGGAAGGAGCACCATGTTCAAAGAACAGGAACTCGGGGTTGTATGAACCCAGTGCCGACAGGAAAAACATGATACCTGCCATAAAAAGAGAATTCTTACGCCCCAGTCTGGAAGCAAAGAATCCCGAAATAGCACTACCCAGGATACATCCTATCAGTGCGCTGGAAGAGGTAATGCCATGCATCGCGTCCGTATATTGAAAGTCGGCTCCCATGAAGAATGCCTGGAGACCTTTCTCCGCACCGGAAATCACTGCCGTGTCGTATCCGAACAGCAAGCCACCGATAACGGCCACAAGCACGATGGAGAAGAGGTAGACTCTGCTACCTTTTTCTGTATAATTCATGATAATATAAGATTAAGAGGATTATTAATTACAAATTACGAATTACAAATTACGAAAGACTCCGATATCTTGAATGGTATATCTTCGTAATTCGTAACTTGTAATTTGTAATTATAAAGATTAGCAGTACATATTTACGATTGCCTCATACAATTCTTGCTTGCCACTGGTTTGTTTCGGTTCGCCGTTAGCCTTTGCGTATGCTACAACATCTTCCAAAGTCAGCTTGCCTTCCTCGAATTCCTTGCCTTTGCCTGCATCGAAGGAAGCGTAGCGGTCGGCGAGCATCTTCTTGTAAGGAGATTCTTCCAGCAGTCGGGCTGCGCTTTCCAAAGCACGTGCCATAGCATCCATACCTGCGATGTGAGCGATGAAGATGTCTTCCAGGTCGGTAGAGTTACGACGGGTCTTGGCATCGAAGTTAGTACCGCCATTGCCCAAACCGTCGTTGCGGATGATTTGCATCATAGCCTGGGTCAGTTCGTAGTTGTCGATAGGGAATTGGTCGGTATCCCAGCCGTTCTGATAGTCACCGCGGTTGGCGTCGATGGAACCCAGCATGCCGTTGTCAACAGCTACAGCCAGTTCGTGTTCGAAGGTGTGACCTGCGAGGGTGGCGTGGTTTACTTCGATGTTTACCTTGAAGTCTTTGTCCAGGCCGTGAGCTTTCAGGAAGCCGATAACGGTTTCGGTATCTACGTCATATTGATGCTTGGTCGGTTCCATCGGTTTCGGTTCAATCAGGAACGTACCCTTGAAGCCACGTGCACGGGCATAGTCGCGGGCGATGGTCAGCATCTGTGCCAGGTGGTCTTTCTCACGCTTCTGGTCGGTGTTCAGCAAAGACATATAACCTTCGCGTCCGCCCCAGAATACATAGTTCGTACCACCCAGTTCGATAGTTGCGTCGATGGCGTTCTTTATCTGAACGGCAGCGCGGGCTACTACGTCGAAGTCAGGATTGGTTGCAGCACCGTTCATGTAGCGTGCATGACCGAATACGTTGGCAGTACCCCACAACAGTTTGATGCCTGTTTCGGCTTGTTTCTGCTTGGCATAAGCTACGATAGCTTTCAGGTTTGCTTCATATTCTTCGATGGTATCGGCTTCGTTGCAGAGGTCTACATCGTGGAAGCAGTAGTATTCGATACCCATCTTCTGCATGAATTCGAAGCCGGCATCCATCTTGTTCTTAGCTGCCTGAACTGCATCGGCATCACCGTTCCAGGGGAACTGCTTGGTACCACCGCCGAACTGGTCGCCACCTTCTGCACAGAGAGTGTGCCACCATGCCATAGCGAACTTCAACCAGTCTTTCATCTTCTTGCCCATGATAACCTTTTCAGCATCGTAGTAACGGAATGCCATCGGGTTCATACTCTCTTTACCTTCGAATTTGATCTTTCCTATTCCGGGAAAATACTCTTTTGTTGCCATAATGAATTAAATGTATTAATGTGGTAATGTGCCGATGTGCTAATGGCAGGGCACCTTACTCACAGGGTTAATTATTAGTGTTTACTATTTATTTTGCCATTGATTTTTCCAAACGATGTTTCCAGCGTGCATACGCATCGGCATACTCCTGGCGCTTCGCCTGGTTGGGCTCGATGACATCCAGTTTCTCCAGCGTTGCAAATGCTTCGTTGTTGTCCTTGTAGATACCCGCACCGATACCTGCGCCTTTGGCTGCACCTACCGAACCGTCCGTATCGTAGAGTTCGATAACTGCTCCCGTAACACCTGCCAGCGTATCGCGGAAGATGGAACTGAGGAACATATTGGCGTGTCCTGCATGGATTTTCTGTACGGGGATGCCCATGCCTTCCATGATGTCTATGCCGTATTTGAAGGAGAATACAATGCCCTCTTGCGCCGCACGCACGATGTGCTGCTTGCCGTGCAGGTTGAAGTTCAACCCGCGGATGGAGCAGTTGATCTCCTTGTTTTCGAGCATACGTTCCGCACCGTTGCCGAAGGGCAGGATGCTGATGCCTGCACTGCCGATGGGGGCTTGTGAGGCAAGTACATTCATTTCGTTGTATGAGATGCCTTCGGGAGCGATGGTACGTTTCACCCAGGAATTGAGGATACCCGTACCGTTGATGCAGAGAAGAACACCCAGACGGGTCTGTTCGGCTGTATGGTTGACGTGGGCAAAGGTATTGACGCGTGATTTGGGGTCATAGTTCACGGCACCGTTCACACCATATACCACGCCGGAAGTTCCTGCCGTAGAGGCAATCTCACCCGGGTTGAATACGTTCAGTGACAGGGCGTTGTTCGGTTGGTCGCCGGCACGGTAGGTAATCGGGGTACCTTCTTTTAATCCCAACTCGCGGGCAGCGGCAGCATTCACACGACCTTGCTCGGAGAAAGTCGGCTTGATGTCGGCAATCAGGGAACGGTCGAAGCCGTAGTAATCCATCAGGAAGTCCGCCACGCGGTTGTTCTTGAAGTCCCAGAACATACCTTCGGAGAGCCCGGATACCGTGGTGCAGATGTCACCGCTCAACTTCATGGCGATGTAGTCGCCCGGAAGCATTATCTTATAGATCTTTTCGTAGAGTGCCGGTTCGTTCTCCTTGATCCATGCCAGCTTGGAAGCTGTGAAGTTGCCCGGAGAGTTCAGCAGATGCGAGAGGCAGTTCTCCTCGCCCAGGGTTTCAAACGCCTTCTGTCCGTAAGGCACGGCACGCGAGTCGCACCAGATGATAGAGGGGCGCAGCACATTCTGATCTTTGTCTACACATACCAACCCGTGCATCTGATAAGAGATACCGATTGCCTTGATTTCTGCTGCGTTTGTGCCCGATTCGGTCATAACGGCTTGTGTTGCCAGTTTTAAGTTCTCCCACCAGGTTTCGGGGTTCTGTTCCGCCCAACCCGGTTTTACGGCGATGATAGCCGCTTCTGTTTTGGGAAAGAATGCGGATGCTACGCACTTGCCGCTTTCTGCGTTTACCAAACTCGCTTTAACGGACGAGCTTCCGATGTCATAACCTAATAAATACATGGTTTAATTTATGATTTTTGATTTATGATTTATTTATTCAAATCTTCTCACCGCCTTACCTTATTATATATCTTCTTGTCGAAGCGATAGTAGCGTGCTGCCCGATGGGCTACTCCCTGCTGCTTCTCTTCCAGCGGAACGACATACTCCATCAGAGCGATTTTCTTGTGGAAGTTGCGCACGTCATACTGCTTTCCGTACACCAGTTCGTACAGGGTACGCAGTTGGGCGGCAGTGAACTTGCGCGGCAGCAGGTCGAACAAAGACGAGGGATTGAACTCTATATACTGGCGGACGTAAGTCATGGCTTCCTTTATAATAAGGTTATGGTCGAATGCCAAAGCCTTTATATCCGGCAAGGCTACCCAACTCGCCTGATAATCGTCCAGGTCGCGGTTCAGTGCCCGGTCTATTTTCACCAACGACAGGTAGGCTATGGTCACGATGCGCTCTACCCTGGACTGCATGGCGCGTTCCAGCCAATGAACATCTTTCGGATCTTTGGTGCGGTTCTTTGAACCGAATGCCTTGAATTGCATCAGGTTTACGTTCTTCAGTCCCGTCAATTCGTTCAGCACTCTTTTGGCAGCTTCGTCCAGGTCTTCGTCCATATAAATCAGACTTCCCGGTAACTTCATATCGTGGAAGACTTCCCCTTCCTCTTCGCCTGCACGCTTTATCAGCAGAACTTTCAGTTGTTCCCCGTCAAATCCTATTACGACGCAGTCTACAGAGATATGATTGTTTGCTAACGGTATGTTATGTCCTATGTTTTGCATAATACAGTTGTTTAAGCGCTGCAAATATAAAGAGGTTTTTTGGAAATGCAATAGTAGGAAATAAGTTTTTTACTATGTTATAAAGCATTATTTTTCAAATCAATACATATCATACATTATACAATATCATTTAAGCGTGTTATCGTAAAGAATACAATATGTAAATTAACTGCCCGCCACAGGGTAGTAATTGTATGGTTTACAATAACTATATGCACAAAAAACGTTGATTTGTGCGGTCAATATCAGAAAAACCTATACCTTTGCACCACTTTTTATTTAAACATTTAAAAATAAGTGAATATGAAAGCATTTGTATTTCCGGGTCAAGGTGCCCAATTCGTTGGCATGGGAAAAGACCTGTACGAGAATTCGGCTTTGGCCAAAGAGCTTTTTGAAAAGGCAAATGATATCCTCGGATATCGTATTACAGATATTATGTTTAACGGCACAGACGAGGATCTGCGCCAAACCAAGGTTACCCAACCTGCCGTATTCCTTCATTCTGTCATCTCTGCACTCTGCATGGGCAATGACTTCAAACCCGAAATGACCGCCGGTCATTCACTGGGCGAATTCTCTGCATTGGTAGCTGCCGGTGCACTGAGTTTTGAAGATGGCTTGAAGCTGGTTTATGCCCGTGCCATGGCTATGCAGAAGGCTTGCGAGGCACAACCTTCTACGATGGCTGCCATCATTGCACTGCCGGATGAGAAAGTAGAGGAAATCTGTGCACAGGTAAGTGCGGAAGGTGATGTCTGTGTGGCTGCCAACTATAACTGTCCGGGACAGATTGTTATTTCAGGTTCCATCGAAGGCATCAACAAGGCTTGCGAACTGATGAAGGCTGCCGGAGCCAAGCGTGCTCTCCCCCTGAAAGTGGGCGGTGCATTCCACTCTCCGCTGATGAACCCTGCCAAGGTAGAACTCGAAGCAGCTATCAACGCTACCGAAATCCACACTCCCAAATGTCCGGTTTACCAGAATGTAGACGCCCTGCCCCACACCGATCCGGCAGAGATCAAGAAAAACCTTGTTGCCCAGCTGACGGCTTCCGTACGTTGGACTCAGACCGTGAAGAACATGGTTGCCGACGGCGCTACCGATTTTACCGAATGCGGTCCCGGCGCAGTGCTGCAAGGACTTATCAAGAAGATTGCACCGGAAGCATCTGCCCACGGCATCGCATAATCAGTGATATAGCATAAGCAAGTAGCCAATTCCTTCGGGGGTTGGTTACTTTTTTTTGTTCTTTTGTTTGTTATCTCTTATTTTCCCTTACCTTTGTCGCTGTAAAGACAAAGGGGTGCCCGCTACGGGCTGAGATTATACCCTCGAACCTGATGCAGTTAGTACTGCCGTAGGAATTGGATATTGTTTTCTTCACTGAATTTGCCGCACCGGCGCTTCTTTGTATTTACTTTCCTTGTTTCAGTTACCTAATAAACAGAAAAATGAAAGTATCAGTCAACAACAAAGAAGTGGAAACCTACTCTGCCACACTCCTGCAACTTGCCGAAGAATTGTCCTTGTCGCCCGTGGGCGTTGCCATTGCCGTAGATAACAAGATGATTCCCCGTGCCTCATGGGGCGATTATGCCCTGTCCCCGGAGATGTCCATCGTCATCATTAAAGCAGCGTGCGGGGGATAAGGTATGGCAGAAATTCAATTCATTACCCATTATACGGAACGGTATTCGTATCTGGACTCCGCGCGCATGGCGCTCGAAGGCGGCTGCAGCTGGATTCAACTGCGGATGAAGGATACGCCCGTTTCAGAGATAGAACCCGTAGCGCTGGAAGTGCAAGCGCTCTGCCGCCAATACCAGGCTACTTTCATTATCGACGACCACGTAGAACTTGTCCGACGGGTGCATGCCGACGGCGTGCATCTGGGCAAGACGGATATGCCCGTGGCTGATGCCCGCCTTCTGCTCGGCAAAGGCTATCTGATAGGCGGCACAGCCAATACGTTCCAAGACGTGCGGATGCACTACGAGGCAGGTGCCGACTACATAGGCTGCGGCCCTTTCCGCTATACCACCACCAAGAAGAATCTCAGTCCGATACTGGGACTGGAAGGATACGCACACATCGTCCGGCAGATGCAGGCGGCGGATATACGCCTTCCCATCGTTGCCATCGGCGGGATAACGGCAGACGACATTCCCTGCATCATGCAGACAGGCGTCAGCGGTATCGCCCTCTCCGGCACAGTGCTGCGGGCGGAAAATCCGGTGGAAGAAATGCGAAGAATCATCAATCAAATAAAATAATAGACACACATGGAAAAATTAGTCATTGCAGGGCGTGAGTTCAACTCCCGCCTGTTCCTGGGAACGGGAAAATTCAATTCCAACGACGCCATGGAGCAATCCATCCTGGCATCCGGCACGGAGATGGTAACCGTAGCCATGAAGCGCATCGAACTGGACAACCGCGAAAATGATATGCTCCGGCATATCCGCCATCCGCATATCCAACTGCTGCCCAATACATCGGGCGTGCGCAATGCCGAAGAAGCCGTCTTTGCCGCACAAATGGCGCGCGAAGCATTCGACACCAACTGGCTGAAACTGGAGATTCACCCCGATCCCCGCTATCTGTTGCCCGACTCTGTGGAGACGCTCAAAGCCACGGAAGAGCTGGTGAAACTGGGCTTCGTCGTGCTGCCCTACTGCCAGGCGGACCCTACGCTGTGCAAGCGCCTCGAAGAAGCCGGTGCCGCTACCGTGATGCCGTTGGGCGCTCCCATCGGCACGAACAAAGGTTTGCAGACCCGCGACTTCCTGCGCATTATCATTGAGCAAGCCAATATCCCCGTCGTGGTAGATGCCGGCATCGGCGCCCCCAGCCATGCGGCAGAGGCAATGGAGATGGGCGCAAGTGCTTGTCTGGTGAATACGGCAATAGCCGTAGCCGGAGACCCCGTGGCCATGGCTGTCGCCTTCAAGCAGGCGGTAGAGGCAGGGCGCATGGCATATGAAGCCGGTTTGGGCATGCAGGCGGACAGCTTTGTGGCAGAAGCCAGTTCTCCGCTGACGGCGTTTCTCAATGAATAGAGGTACTCCCAAGAACCGATAATGTAAGAAAATATAACCATTGACGCCGGTTTGCGTAAACTGCTGACAATCAAGACTATTAAACAGAGATAGGCTAAGTGTCGGACTTAAGTCGGTTAAGTGTCGGACTTAACCCGGTTAACTGTCGGACCTAACTCGGTTAACTGTCGGACTTAACTCAGCCCTGTTTTACTTGTAAACTATTAATATTATAACCCCTATGAATCAAAAGATAAAATTCCCCCGTTCCCAGAAAGTATACCTGCCGGGGACACTGTTTCCCGAACTGCGCGTAGCCATGCGCAAAGTAGAGCAAGTGCCCAGCACCCACTTCGTCGATGGCGAGAAGGTAATCACCCCCAACCCGGAAGTCTATGTGTACGACACCAGCGGTGCATTCAGCGACCCGGACATCGAAGTAGACCTGAAGAAAGGACTCCCCCGCCTGCGCGAACCGTGGATACGCCGCCGAGGCGACGTGGAGCAACTGCCGGAAATTACTTCCGAATACGGCCGTATGCGCCGCGACGACCGTTCCCTCGACCCGTTGCGCTTCGAGCACATCGCCCTGCCCTACCGCGCCAAGCAAGGCAAGCCGATTACCCAGATGGCCTACGCCAAGCAAGGCATCATCACCCCCGAAATGGAGTACGTCTCCATCCGCGAGAACATGAACTGCGCCGAACTGGGCATCGAAACGCACATCACTCCGGAGTTCGTCCGCCAGGAGATAGCCGCCGGCCGTGCCGTGTTGCCCGCCAATATCAACCATCCCGAAGCCGAACCGATGATTATCGGCCGCAACTTCCTCGTGAAGATCAACACCAACATCGGCAACTCCGCCACCACTTCCAGCATCGACGAAGAAGTGGAGAAGGCACTCTGGAGCTGCAAATGGGGCGGTGATACCCTGATGGATCTCTCTACCGGCGAGAACATCCATGAGACGCGCGAATGGATTATCCGCAACTGCCCCGTCCCCGTGGGCACCGTCCCCATCTACCAGGCGCTGGAAAAGGTGAACGGAAAGGTAGAAGACCTCACATGGGAAATCTACCGCGACACGCTGATAGAGCAGTGCGAGCAGGGTGTGGACTACTTCACCATCCATGCCGGCATCCGTCGTCACAACGTACACCTGGCAGACGACCGTCTGTGCGGCATCGTCAGCCGTGGCGGCAGCATCATGAGCAAATGGTGCCTGGTGCACGACCGCGAGAGTTTCCTCTACGAGCACTTCGACGACATCTGCGACCTGCTGGCGCAATACGACGTTGCCGTCTCCCTGGGCGACGGTCTGCGTCCCGGCTCTACGCACGATGCCAACGACCGGGCACAGTTTGCCGAACTCGACACGATGGGCGAACTCGTGCTGCGTGCCTGGGACAAGAACGTGCAGGCTTTCATCGAAGGTCCCGGCCACGTGCCCATGCACAAAATCAAGGAAAACATGGAGCGGCAGATCGAGAAATGCCATGATGCCCCGTTCTATACCCTCGGCCCGTTGGTGACGGATATTGCCCCAGGTTACGACCACATCACTTCCGCCATCGGCGCGGCACAAATCGGCTGGCTGGGCACCGCCATGCTCTGCTACGTCACCCCCAAGGAGCACCTCGGACTGCCGGACAAGGAAGATGTGCGCGTCGGCGTCATCACCTACAAGATAGCCGCCCATGCCGCCGACCTTGCCAAAGGACATCCCGGTGCGCAGGTACGCGACAACGCCCTGAGCAAAGCCCGCTACGAGTTCCGCTGGAAAGACCAGTTTGACCTCTCCCTCGACCCCGAACGTGCCTTGAACTATTTTCGTGCCGGACACCATACGGACGGAGAATATTGCACCATGTGCGGGCCTAACTTCTGTGCAATGCGGTTATCGAGAGATTTAAAGAAGAAATAAATATCATATCAATATGTTTTCAGACGAATTACAACAAATATCCTGGGAAGCCACCACGGAACGCATCCACGCCAAGACCGATGCCGATGTACGCCGTGCCCTCTCCCGCGAGCACTGTGATGTCGAGGACTTCATGGCGCTCATCTCTCCCGCCGCCACCCCTTACCTGGAGACGATGGCGCGGCTGAGCAAGAAATACACCGAAGAACGTTTCGGCAAGACCATTTCCATGTTTGTGCCCCTTTACATCACCAATTCCTGCACCAACTCCTGCGTGTACTGTGGTTTCCACATCAGCAACCCCATGCCGCGCACCATCCTGACGGAAGAAGAAATCGTAAACGAGTACAAAGCTATCAAGCGCCTCGCCCCCTTCGAGAACCTGCTGCTGGTAACGGGAGAGAACCCCGCCAAAGCCGGCGTGCCCTACATCGCCCGCGCCCTCGACCTGGCAAAGCCCTACTTCAGCAATCTGAAGATTGAAGTAATGCCCCTCAAAGCCGAGGAATATGCCGAACTGAAAGAGCATGGCATGAACGGCGTCATCTGCTTTCAGGAAACCTATCACAAGGAGAACTACAACATCTACCATCCCCGCGGCATGAAGTCCAAGTTCGAGTGGCGTGTCAACGGCTTCGACCGCATGGGGCAGGCAGGCGTCCACTCCATCGGCATGGGTGTGCTTATCGGTCTGGAGAAGGACTGGCGGACGGACATCACCATGATGGCCTACCATCTGCGTTACTTGCAGAAGCATTACTGGAAAACCAAGTACAGCGTTAACTTCCCCCGTATGCGCCCTTCGGAGAACGGCGGCTTCCAGCCCAACGTCATCATGAGCGACCGCGAGCTGGCACAAGTCACCTTTGCCATGCGCATCTTCGACCACGATGTCGATATCTCCTACTCCACCCGCGAACCTGCCGCCATACGCGACCACATGGCCACGCTCGGCGTCACCACCATGAGTGCCGAAAGCAAGACCGAACCGGGCGGATATTACAGTTATCCGCAGACGCTGGAACAGTTTCATGTGAGCGACGAGCGCAAGGCGGTTGAGGTAGATGCCGCACTGAAGCGCCTGGGACGCGAACCGGTGTGGAAGGATTGGGACGCGAGTTTTGACATGAAATGTTACAGGCAATGAACCGATATAGCAGACAACTCTCCCTGCCCGAAATAGGTGAAAGCGGACAACAGAAGTTGCACGATGCCAAGGTATTGATAGTCGGCGTAGGGGGACTCGGTTCCCCCGTCGCCCTCTACCTTGCCGGCGCCGGTGTAGGCACATTGGGGCTTATAGACGATGATACCGTCAGCATCAGCAACCTGCAACGGCAAGTTTTATACACTGAATCAGAAGTCGGTCAGCCCAAAGTGCACTGTGCCGCCCGCAGGCTGCATGCCCTGAACAGCGGGATAGAAGTCCGCACCTACCCCTTTCGCCTCGGACAAGAAAACATCCGCGAAGTCATAAAGGAGTACGACATCGTTGTAGACGGCTGCGATAACTTCGCCACCCGCTATCTGCTCAGCGATGCCTGCGCTGCGTTGAACAAGCCTTATATCTACGGCGCCATCCGGGGCTTTGAAGGCCAGGTCTCCGTTTTCTGCTACGGCAAGTCTCCCAAGACTTATCGCGACCTCTACCCCGACGAAGCGGCAACCCTGAACATGCCCGCCCCCGACAACTCGGTCATCGGCGTCACCCCCGCCATCGTAGGCAGCGTACAAGCCAACGAGACACTGAAACTGATTTGCAACTACGGCGATCCACTGGCGGGGAAACTCTGGACTATCGACCTGCGAACCATGCAAACGTACATCCTGTCTTTATAGACAGCACTCATTATTAAATAGTAGAATCCATGAAACTAATCGTCATCACCACCCCGCAGTTCTTCCGAGGAGAGGCCGAAGCCATCACCTCGCTTTTCCGTGCCGGACTGGAAATTCTCCATCTCCGCAAGCCCGGCGCTTCCGTCGAAGAACTAACCGCCCTGCTCCGTCAGTTGTCCGCCGAGTACCTGCCCCGCATCGTCACCCACGAGCACTTCGAGCTGGTATCCGCCTTTCCCTTGAAAGGCATCCACCTGAACAGCCGCAACCCGCAACCCCCTGCCCGTTACACGGGACACATCAGTTGTTCCTGCCACTCCCTCGACGAAGTCGCAGCACGCAAACCCACCTGCGATTATGTCTTTCTCAGCCCCATCTACGACAGCATTTCCAAAGAAGGATATTCTTCCGCCTACTCCCCCGAAAGCCTTCGGCAAGCGCAGCAGGCAGGCATCATCGACTCCCGCGTCATAGCCCTGGGTGGTATCGATGAGGAGCACCTCTCCGAAATAGCTTCCCTCGGCTTCGGCGGTGCAGCCTTCTTAGGCGATATCTGGCAAAGGAAAGGAAGTTTCCTCACCGAACACTTTCTCCATCTCCAAACTTTTAATTTTTAATTCTCAACTTTTAATTCCCATGACTCCCCCCATTCTCCTCTCCATTGCCGGTTCCGACTGTTCCGGCGGCGCCGGCATCCAGGCCGACATCAAGACTATATCCGCCCTGGGTGGTTATGCCGCCACCGTCATCACTGCTGTTACCGCACAGAACACACTGGGCGTACAGGCCGTCCACCCTCTTCCTGCCGATGTTGTTCGTGCCCAGATCCTGTCCGTAACGGACGACCTGCAACCTGCCGCCGTTAAAATCGGTATGGTACACAATGCTGCCATTGTGCAGGTCATCGCACAATGCCTGCAAAAATATCGTCCCGGTTTTATCGTCTACGATCCGGTAATGATTTCCACCAGCGGGCGCCGGTTGATGACGGAAGAAACCATGCTCACCATCCAAGAGGAGTTGCTCCCTCTGTGCACACTGATAACCCCCAATCTCAGCGAAGCCTCTATGCTCACCGGGCAAAGCATCTCCACCCCCGCAGAGATGGAGCAGGCAGCCCGGCTCCTTTCCCGCCGGTACCACACCGCCATCCTTATAAAAGGCGGTCATCTGCAAGGCAATGAGATGTGCGATGTCCTTTGTACATATCCATCAACAGCCTGCCAGCCCTATACTTCCTCAAAGATAGAAAGCTCCAACCTGCACGGCACCGGCTGCACCCTGTCCTCTGCCATCGCCACCTTCCTGGCTTATGGCCACAGCCTTGACGAAGCCGTCCGCCGTGCCAAGGATTACATCGGCACCGCCATCCGCAACGGCAGCGGTCTGAACATCGGACACGGGAACGGGCCGTTGTGGCACTTTCCCTTAACGAAATAAAGCAGAAAAAGTATTGTTCTTTACTTTCTTATCGTTACCTTTGCATGATAAGATTAATTAAGAAAAGGAGAGAGCAGATGGAAACAATGCAACTTCAACAATCGGTATTGCGCGATGTAGCTTCTTTGTTAGATAACACAGAGGCTATGAAAGAATTGCACGAATTTCTTCGTCGCCTTAAAAATAAGAAAGAGACAGAAACTGAGATGTCGGCCAATGATAAGAAAGAGATATTGGACGATATCAAGGAAGGGTTGCACGAACTTAAACTTATGAAACAAGGAAAACTGAAAAGCCGTCCTATAGAAGAATTACTCAATGAAATATAGGATAGAAACGCTGCCGGGTTTTGACCGGAAAGTCAAAAAGCTGGCAAAGAAATACAAGTCGCTGAAAGAAGACTTAAAAGAACTTGTTAATGAGTTGATTCAAAATCCTACTATCGGTGTAGATCTTGGTAACGGGGTTCACAAAGTACGCATGGCTATTAGCGATAAAGGAAAAGGTAAAAGCCACGGTGCCCGGGTCATTACCCATACTGCCATAATCAGTGTAGAAGAAGGAGTTGTGACATTTCTTGCTATTTATGATAAAGCAGAACAAGACACCATTACTGCCCGGGAGATATCCTGTTTGATAAAGGAATTAGAAGAAAGCTAATAAAAAAAATGACACCATATCTTTGCATTTACATTTCTTTTTGACGAAATAATTGTATATTTGTCGGAAATAAATGTACGACATTATGAAATGCAATATCTATCCGGGTGTTTTGTGGGGATTTCTGTTTTTATTCTTTATCCTGCCTGTTTCGGCGCAGAGTTCGCGTCAGCAGCAAAAGGACTCGTTGCGTCTTGTCATTGCCAATACAGAGGGGAACGAACGGCTGCAAGCCAGCAAGAAGCTGGCATCCCTCTATCTGATGGAAGTTCACAAAGACCATGTGCTCGATACTATCCTTACCATTTACGATGCCATGAAGGCCGATGCCCGGAAGCTGGGCAACCTCGAAGAACTGGAAGTTATCTACTACAACCGCCTGGCGGCAATCAGCAGCAAGCGTCTTAACGACGAAGTGATCCGCCAAAGCCCTGCCACCCTCAACTTCTTTGCCAAGAACCAGCAGTGGAAAAGCTACTACCTGGCATCCAATATGCTGATCGAAGCCTACAACAACCTGGGAAAGTATGAAGAAGCCCTCAGCAAGGCCGACAGCATCTACAACTTTGCCAAAGCCCAGAACGACCGTGGCGGCATGGGCGTCGTGCTGTACAGCATCTCCAGGATATACACCTTTCAGCGCCGGTTCCCCGAAGCAGAGAAGTGCCTGCGCGAGAGCATCGACATGCTGCAAGACCAACCGTCCTACATCTCCATGCTGGCAACCATCTCCAACCGCCTCGTAACCAATCTCATTGCCCAGGATCATTACGACGAAGCCCTGAAAGCCGCCCATGAAACCGAGGGCGTGAACCGCCGCTACGAAGAACTGTCCAAGTCCCCCCAGCCTACTGCATGGTGCAACCTCTGGCTCAGTTACATTGACTTATACCGCCAGACGGACGACTTCGACAAGGCACAGCTCTACCTGAACAAGGTGGACAGCGTCACAAAGGGCAGTATTGCGCTATACACAATGCGCGGACACATCCTTCTCGGCAAAGGACGCTATCGCGAAGCCCTCGAAATGTTCGACAAGGCAATAGAAGCATCCCCCGACGCACTCGAAGCGAAAGGACTGAAACTGATGACCCTCGTCCGGATGAATGAACCGGATGAAGCCGTAAGGCTGTTCTACAAAGTCCTCGATGATCTGAATGCGATGCATGACGAGAACTACAATGCCAAGCTCGACGAGATACGCACGCAGTACGAAGTCGATAAATACGTCGCCGAGAAAGAGCGCAACCGCAACTACTTCCTCTTCACGCTCGGCATCTGCCTGTTCCTTGTCCTGTTGCTGGGCGGCGTCATCTACTACAACCGGATCATTGCCGCCAAGAACCGCAACCTGTACCGGCAGATAAAGGAGCAAGACCGCATAGCGGATGAATTGTCATTGCTGAAACAGCAGGCATCGACACAAGAGGAAGAAGCAGCTTCTCCCGTTTCCGATGCACTTCCCGGCAGCAGCCAGCAGCGCCAGTTGGTAGAGCGCCTGCACAGCTTCCTGCTTACGGACAATAACCTCTGCGATGCCAACGTTGCCCGCAACGAAATCACTACGGCGCTGGGCGTGAACAAGAACCAGCTTACCGAAGCTATCAAGGCCGTTACCGGCAAGATGCCGATGGAGTACATCCGCACCTTGCAGCTCGAAGAAGCCCGCCACCTGCTCGACCGTCATCCCGAACTGAACATCGAAGCCATTGCGGCCGATTGCGGTTTCAACACCCCCAGCACATTCTACCGGCTGTTCCGCAAGCATTACGGCATCAGTCCTACGGAATACCGGAAGCTGTCTGAGGCGCAGCAAGACTAAACATTTCGTTCACCACAGAGGACACAGAGTCTCACAGAGAGGGAAAACAAAACGCAGATTAACGCAAATTTTCGCAGATTATTCAAGTTCTCTCTTTGCGTGAATCCGCGTTAATCTGCGTTTCTATAAAAACTCTGTGAGACTCTGTGTCCTCTGTGGTGAATCTCCTTTTCCCCCCCTAAAAAGCCCCCCAAACCTGCAATTCGGGACAAAATGCAACAAACTTGGGACAAATTGCACTAAACTTCCGTCGTACTTTCCTCACCTTTGTACAAAAAATAAGAGGATATGTACGAACGAATAACCATCCTTGCACTGATTGTAGCCGTGCTGTCTATAACAGCAGCCGGCATTGTGTACTTCCACTGCCGAAAGACGCAGCGGGAGAAGAACTTCAGCATCGCACGCGCACTGCACGAACAAGACCAGCTTAAAAAGGAACTGGAACACGTATGCATCGAAAAGCATACGATGGAGAAACTACTCACGGCACGGCTGTCAGATCCCGATGCCCCACCCGACCTGCCACCGGACAATATCCCCGATTCCATCGAAGAAAACAATGGTAAATAACTAAAAAAGACTGCATATGAAAACCCAAACAATCCTTACCCTGATCTGTGCATGCACATTCTTTGCCGCCTGCCTCGACGACTACAACACCACTCACCCCAACCACGGCACCGTGACCCTCACCACCGACTGGGGACAACGTACCGGCGGCATTGACCAGCCCGCCAGCTACACCGTGCAGGTGGGCAACTACTCCGCCACTGTGGGCGATGTCACCGCCACCCTCGACCACCTTTTCGCTCCCGGCGCCTACCGCCTTCGTACCTACAACACCCCGCAGCGCATTTTTGTCACCGACAACATCGCCACTGTGGGCGAAGACGTCCCCGCGTCCGGCAGCACGGGCCGGTTCCTGCAACCCATGCCCGGCTGGTTCTTCTCCTGCGTGGCCGATGTGGAGATAGAGGCGGACACCGACCACGAGTTCACCGCCCCCATGCAGCAGCAGGTGCGCCAGCTTACACTGCTCATAGAGCCGGTGGGCAACACCCGCAACATGATACAGGATATCAGAGGACATCTCTCCGGCGTGGCCGGTTCCCTCGACCTCGATACCGGCACACATGCCGACGCTTCCAACGTGGCGCTGGGCTTCTCCCGCATATCCACCGGCAGCAATGCCGGCAAGTGGACTGCTACCGTCCGCCTCTTGGGCATCGTTCCCGGCAGTCCGCAGGTGCTCACCGCCGAGATACGCTTCGTGGACGGCACCCCCGCCTCTGTACCGCTCGTCAGCGACCTCAGCGCCGGGCTTTCCGCCTTCAATACCGACAAGATGTACCCGCTTACGCTGGACGGACAGTTAGTGGAAGTGCCCACCGAAGCAGGCTTTGCAGCCACCATCAACGACTGGAACACCCAAAGCGGCGGTTCGGTAACAGTACATTGACCCTGCCCCCGCACCCCCATATCATAGAGTAATAACATCAAAAACATA
>CAJKXC010000008.1 GCA_905203765.1 uncultured Bacteroides sp. | reverse complement strand
TCTATTTACCATAACTTTTTGGATGTTATAGTCAACCTATATCAGGACAAGTCACGGAACAGTCGTTTATGGTATAGAAGATGGAGCGGACAAGAGTTATGAGGACGTTCTGTTCTGTATCAGTGCAGATCCGAATGAGTCTATTAAGGGAGATCGTCCGCAAATTCCCTCACCTACTCCCAAGCCAAGCGTAGAAACAAGCTATAACACTTATGCATACGAGGATATATGGCCCACAGGTGGTGACTATGACTTGAACGACGTCATCATTGAGCATACGCGTGAAATTACATTCAAATCTATAGACTTCATAAATTACGTCACTGAAGTTAAGGAAACCTACACACCCATACAAAAAGATGGCGCTGCTACCTATGAAAATGCTTTTGCCGTGCAGTACAAGAGTGACCAACGAGGTACTATGACGCTGCCTGACGGAGCTATAGATGAAACAGAGACCGGTTCTATCATCCTCTTCCCGGATGCAAAAGCGGTAAAAGGCCAGTCATTCGTTGTTACTCGTAAATTCGAAGAGAAAAGTATGCAAAAGACCGTCTTCGCTACCAGCCCTGAATCCTTGAATCCGTTTATTATTTCCAAATACGTAGCAGGAGATAAAAATCGCGACGAAGTGCATCTGCCTAAATATAAGCCTACAAAGTTTGCTAATACCGACAAGATCGGATCTGCAGATGATGCATACTACATAAACAAGGACGGCAAGTATCCGTTTGCCATCATGATACCGGGACTAAAAAATGGAGCCTGGCATTTCACTCCCGCAGAAGAAACCGTAAGTATCGACATCGAATATCCGGACTTTGCCAAATGGGTTGAATCAGAAGGAGCAACTAATGGAGATTGGTACAAATACTACCATAAATCAAAATAACAAGCCCTCAATACCACAAAACCAGATAGATTGACGTTTAGAGGCTGTGCAGATTGTAGCTGCGCAGCCTCTTTTTTCATTTACAAATCATAATCTCTGTAGATCTTCGAGAAGAAAAGAAGCACCGACCCTCATGCGGATGAGAATATTTTTTCTACATTTGTAGCCGTTAAAACAAAACTTGTAGCTGTTAAAGCAGAAAGGACTGCACAGAGCAGACGAACATGAAGAATACAACACCCGTCAGACATACCATCCGTTTCCGTCGTTGGAGCAGAAAGGCCTACGCTGCATTTGCCAGTATAGGACGCTGCGTCACCATCGGCAGTCTGCGCAAGAGTGTTGCAGACAGTTCGCTGTCCAAGCAGAAAGCTGCGGGAACTGCCGGACAAGCCGGATGCAGTGCAGCAAGTGCGTGGAAAGGAGCCACGGAAGGTCGGGAGACGGACATAGGCATCCCACTGGGCAGTAACACAGCCCTACTCTGCGGCATGACGGGAACAGGAATGAGCCTGCAAGCTCTTTTCCAGGTACAAGTCGTCGGCTCCAATGCAAATGCGGGCGGACAGGAAGAGTATATCCTGATACAAAGAAATAACAAGGGCACGGATTATCGGAATTCAAGTGGAACATTGATTGAGCCACCACATTCCGGCAGTCCGTGCCCTTCCTTATATAATAATGGAAAGATATGACAACTAATGAACTGAAAGAACGCGTGTTGCAAGGCAATCGCATCAACCTTGAAGAAGCAGAATGGCTCGCCTCACAGTCTGACAAGGAAGCACTGTACGAGGCTGCCCATGAAATAACCGAGGCATTGGCCTCGAAAGAGTTCGATATGTGCTCCATCATCAATGCCAAGTCCGGCCGATGCCCGGAGAACTGCAAATGGTGTGCACAGTCGTCGCACTATAAGACGAAAGCGGATGTGTACGACCTGGTAGATAAGGAAGAATGCCTGCGCCACGCCAAGTACAATGAAGAGCAAGGCGTAGCTCGCTTCTCACTCGTCACCAGCGGCCGGAAACCTTCGGGCAAGCACATGGAGAAGCTATGCGAAGCCGCCCGCCACATGCGCCGCCACTCGTCCATACAGCTATGCGCCTCCCTGGGACTGCTGAATGAAGAAGAGATGCGCGCCCTGCACGAAGCTGGCATCACACGCTATCACTGCAACCTGGAGACCGCCCCCTCCTACTTCCCCCATCTGTGCAGCACCCACACCCAAGAAGAAAAGCTACGCACCCTGCAAGCTGCACGCAACGTTGGAATGGATATTTGCAGCGGCGGCATCATCGGTATGGGCGAAACGATGGAGCAACGCATCGAGTTTGCCTTTACCCTGAAGGAACTGGGCGCACAGTCCATCCCCATCAACCTGCTGAGCCCCATCCCCGGCACGCCGTTGGAGCAACAGGCACCGCTGACCGAAGAAGAAATCCTGACCACCATCGCCCTGTTTCGTTTCATCAATCCTACGGCATTCCTCCGTTTTGCCGGGGGACGTTCGCAGTTAAGCAAGGAAGCCGTGAAGAAAGCCCTGCACATTGGCATCAACTCCGCCATCGTAGGAGATTTGCTGACGACGCTCGGTTCAAAGGTATCGGAAGACAAGGAGTTGATAGAAGAGGCAGGTTATCACTTCAGCGACTCACAGTTCGACCGGGAACACCTTTGGCATCCCTATACATCGACCACCAACCCGCTACCGGTATATAAGGTAAAGCACGCCGCCGGTGCAACCATCACCTTAGAAAGCGGACAGACGCTGGTCGAAGGTATGTCCTCGTGGTGGTGTGCCGTGCACGGTTACAACCATCCGGTACTGAACCGCGCGGCAGAGGAACAACTCGGCAAGATGTCGCACGTCATGTTCGGCGGACTGACGCACGACCCGGCAATAGAACTGGGCAAGCTGCTCCTGCCGCTGGTTCCACCCTCCATGCAGAAGATATTCTATGCCGACTCCGGTTCGGTGGCGGTAGAGGTGGCCTTGAAGATGGCGGTACAGTACTGGCAGGCAAAGAGCCTCTCGGCATCGACCATGGAGCATTTGAACAAAAAGCATAACTTTGTGACCATCCGCAGCGGATATCATGGAGATACCTGGAATGCCATGTCCGTGTGCGACCCGGTGACAGGCATGCACTCGCTGTTCGGTCCGGCGCTGCCCGTGCGGTACTTTGCCCCACGACCACGCTCGCGATACGACGGTGAATGGAATCCCGAGGACATCACGGAATTGCAGAAGATTGTAGAAGAGCATCACGAGGAACTGGCGGCACTTATCCTTGAACCGATTGTGCAAGGTGCAGGCGGTATGTGGTTCTATCATCCCCAGTACCTGCGCGAAGCGGCGCGGATATGCAAGGAATACAACCTGCTGCTGATATTCGACGAGATAGCTACGGGCTTCGGACGTACCGGCAAGATGTTTGCCTGGGAACACGCAGGCGTAGAACCGGACATCATGTGCATCGGCAAAGCGCTGACAGGCGGCTACATGACACTATCCGCCGTTCTGGCTACAAACGAGGTCGCCGACACCATCTCCAACCACCGACCGGGAGCCTTCATGCACGGACCTACATTCATGGGTAACCCGCTGGCGTGCGCCGTTGCTTGCGCCTCGATGAAGCTGCTGACATCGCCCCAGTATGACTGGCAAGGCAAAGTGCACTGTATCCAGGAGCAACTGCAAAGGGAACTGCAACCCGCCCGGGAACTTCCGCTGGTGAACGATGTACGTGTACTGGGTGCCATCGGCGTAATAGAATTGACGGAAGACGTGAATATGGCATGGATGCAACGCCGTTTCGTAGAAGAAGGCATTTGGGTGCGTCCGTTCGGGAAACTGGTATATCTGATGCCGCCGTTCATCATAGAACCGGAACAGTTGACGAAGCTGACAACGGGACTGCTGAAGATTATTAGAGAAATGACAATGAATAAACAATAATGAGTATAATAGAGCAAATGCAGCATGAGCTGCAACAACTGCAAGAAGGCAGCAACCTCCGCCGCCTGCCGCAAATGGTGCATGACGGACGGGATGTCGTAGTGAACGGACAGCGTATGCTGAACCTGTCCTCCAACGACTACCTGGGACTGGCTGCCGATAAAGGGCTAAGAGAAGAATTTCTCCAAACCCTGACGCCGGAAACCTTCCTGCCTACCTCTTCTTCCTCCCGCCTGCTGACGGGCAACTTCAGCATCTACGACGAACTGGAAGCCGAACTTGCCCGCCTTTTTGGCACAGAGGCAGCATTGGTATTCAATAGCGGTTACCACGCCAACACCGGCATCCTGCCTGCCGTAAGCAATGCACAGACGCTGATACTGGCAGACAAACTGGTGCACGCCAGCATCATCGACGGCATCCGCCTCTCCACCGCCCGGTGCATCCGCTACCGGCACAACGACATGGCGCAATTAGAGCGTCTGCTTGAACAAAACCATACGGAGTACCGGCAGATTATCATCGTCACCGAAAGCCTGTTCAGCATGGACGGCGACCAGGCAGACTTGAAAGAGCTGGTGCGCATGAAGCAAACTTACAACAATGTATTGCTTTATGTAGACGAAGCCCATGCCTTCGGCGTGCGGGGCAAGCACGGTCTGGGATGTGCCGAAGAAGCCGGATGCATCCGCGACATCGACTTCCTGGTCGGCACCTTCGGCAAGGCGGCTGCATCGGCAGGTGCCTACATCGTCTGCCGTAGCGCGATACGCGAGTATCTTGTCAATCGCATGAGGACACTGATTTTCACCACCGCCCTGCCGCCGGTAAACATAGCCTGGACGCTGTTCATCGTCCGCCGGCTGCCCGGTATGCAGGAACGCAGAGAACACCTGGACACACTCAGCCGGATGTTGAAGGAAGCCCTGCAAGCCCGAGGGTACGCGTGTCCCAGCGTAAGCCACATCGTGCCGATGATAATCGGCCCCAGCGCAGACACCGTGCTGCGTGCGGAAGCGTTGCAGCGACATGGATTCTATGCCTTGCCCGTCCGCCCGCCCACAGTGCCGGAAGGAACTTCGCGCATACGCTTCTCGCTGACGGCAGAGATTAAGAAAGAAGAGATTGAAGAACTAATAAAAGAATTATGAAACAAGTATATATCATCCACGAGCACCATCCCCGCCTGCTACTTTTCTTTGCCGGTTGGGGAGCGGACGAGACGCCCTTCAAGGAGTATCGCCCCGCCGAAAGCGACTTTATGATTTGCTACGACTACCGTACGCTGGATTTTAATGCCACCGAACTAAAAGAATACCGTGAAATCAATGTCATTGGCTGGTCGATGGGCGTATGGGCAGCTACCCGGGTTATGCCGCAACTGGCGCTCCCGATAGCCACCGGTATCGCCATCAACGGCACTCCCTATCCCAGCGACGAACGCTTCGGCATCCCGCCCGCCATCTTCCGCGGTACATTGGACGGACTGACGGGAGCATCCCTCCACAAGTTCCTCCGTCGGATGTGTGCCGATGGAACAGCATTCAGAGCCTTCCTGGAAGTCACCCCGCGACGTCCGTTAGAAGAACTGAGAGAAGAGTTGGAAAGGATTGAGGAGAATTACAAATTACAAATTACGAATTACAAGGGCGCGGATAAGGGCATTGATGACTCCATTGTCTTTCACTGGCAACAAGCCGTAATAGGCAGTGCCGACCGCATCATCCCACCTGCCAACCAACTGCAAGCCTGGCAGAAACTCGGCACTCCGGTACGGCAGACCGAAGACGCCCACTACCAAGAAGAAATCTTCCGATATTACCTGCAAGACCTATGGACAAACAGTTAATAGCCTCGCGCTTTGCCAAAGCACGAGGAACCTATACCTGCGAAGCCCGCGTGCAGCAGCAAGTGGCGGAGAAGATGATGCGCATGCTTACCGATGCCACTCTCTCCGCCGGCTCCACACCTGCCGACGGATTGTCCGCCCGCTTCCGCCACATCGTTGAGTTCGGTTGCGGCACGGGCAGCTACTCACGCATCCTGCTGCACCGGTTGCAACCCGAAACGCTGCTGCTCAACGACCTCTGCCCCGAAATGGAAGAGTGCATACACGAGTTACTCACCCCCGATGGCAATAACGCGCCTGCCGTCCGCTTCCATCCCGGCGATGCCGAAGCCCTCGACTTCCCCGATGGCACCGACCTGATAACTTCCTGCTCCACCCTGCAATGGTTCAACGACCCGGCGGCGTTCTTCCTCCGCTGCCACCGCGCACTGACAAGGGACGGCATCCTCGCCTTCAGCACCTTCGGCCCGCAGAACATGCACGAGATACGCCAGTTGACGGGGCACGGACTGCATTATCCCCCTCTCCGGGAACTGCTCTCCCTACTCTCTCCCCACTTCGACATCATCCATGCCGAAGAGGAAATAGTCCCCCTCCCCTTCGCCACCCCGCAAGAGGTATTGAAGCATCTGAAGCAAACCGGAGTAACGGGCACGGAGAAGAAGATATGGACACGTGGCCGCCTGCAGGCTTTCTGCGAGGATTACATCCGGCAGTTCGGCCATGCAGAGGGCAACGTCACGCTGACTTATCACCCCATCTACATCATAGCAAAAGCTGTTGACAAGCTACGAGCTACAAGCTACAAGTAGCTGCGCAGCCTCTCGTCACTCGTCACTCGTAAACTCGTAAACTATAAAATTATGGAATCAAAGATTTATTTCATCAGCGGCATCGACACCGACGCCGGAAAAAGTTATTGCACCGCCTGGTTCGCAAGCGAACTCATCCGTAGCGGACAACGTGTCATCACCCAGAAGTTTATCCAAACCGGCAATGTAGGACACTCCGAGGACATCGACCTGCACCGGCGCCTTATGGGTACCGGTTACCTGCCCGAAGACCGGGAAGGACTCACCATGCCCGAAATCTTCTCCTATCCCTGCTCCCCCCACCTTGCCGCCCGCATAGACCGCCGTCCCATCGACTTCGACAAGATAGAACGCGCCACCCTGGAACTTGCCCGCCGCTACGACACTGTACTTGTAGAAGGCGCCGGCGGACTGATGGTTCCCCTTACCGAAGACTTCCTCACCATAGACTACATTGTACAGAAGCAGTATCCCCTCGTGTTCGTCACTTCCGGCAAGCTGGGCAGCATCAACCATACGCTGCTAAGTTTCGAAGCCATCAAGCATCGGGGCATCCGGCTCGATACGGTGCTCTACAATCTCTATCCCACAGTGGAAGACAAAACCATCCAGGACGATACCATGCAGTATATCCGGGATTATCTTGCCAAACACTTCCCGGAGACGCGGTTCCTGATAGTGCCCGAAATAGCGATTTAAACCTTTGAGGAAAACGCATCATCCGTTAGCCCGAAACGCATCATCTGTTTAGCCCAAACGCATCATGTGTTTAGGGCTAACAGATGATGCGTTTCGGGTGAACAGACGGTCTGTTCCGAAGAAGTGAACAGATAAGCGATAATTTGTCGGATAAACCAAAAAACTCCGTGAAACGCTGTGTGCTCTGTGGTGAATTTCGTAAATTTGCGGCACATAAACGTCTTACGACACATGGAAGCATTAACAATCGATTCAACTGAAGAAATTCTACTCGCCGCAGCGGGTGCTCTTTTCCTTATCCAAGTCCTCTACTACTTCTGTCTCTATAACCGCATTCACCTCCGCTCCCGCGCCGTGAAACGGGGAGACGCACACTTTGCCCAGGAACTGCCTCCCGTGTCAGTCATCATTTGTGCCCGCGAAGAGTCCGAGAACCTGCGCCGTAACCTCACTGCGGTACTGGAGCAAGACTATCCCCAGTTCGAGGTCATCGTCATCAACGACGGTAACACCGACGAAAGCGAAGACTACCTGACGTTGCTGGAAGATAAATATCCGCATCTTTATCATAGTTTCGTGCCCGATTCCTCCCGCTACATCAGCCGGAAGAAGCTCGCCGTTACCCTGGGCATCAAAGCCAGCAAGCACGACTGGCTGGTATTTACCGATGCCGACTGCCAGCCGCAAAGCAACCAATGGCTGCGTCTGATGGCACGCAACTTTACCTCGCGCACCCAGGTCGTCCTGGGCTACAGCGGTTACGAACGCGGCAAAGGCTGGTTGCACAAACGCGCCTGCTTCGACAATCTTTTCACTTCCATGCGCTACCTGGTATTTGCCCTTGCCCGCAGTCCCTATATGGGCATCGGCCGCAATATGGCGTATCGCAAGGAACTGTTCTATCAGCAGAAAGGTTTCTCCGCACATCTGAACCTGCAACGCGGACACGACGACCTCTTCATCAACCACATCGCTACCGCCGATAACACCCGCGTGGAAACCGATGCCGATGCCACCGTGCGTATGCAACCCGTGCGACGTGCCAAAGACTGGCGTGAAGAAAAGATAGGATATGCCTCTACCGCCCGGCTCTATCATGGTGTGCAACGCTGGTTGGCAGGGTTCGAAACCCTTACGCGGCTTGCCTTCTATGCTGCGTGGATAAGTGCGCTCGTTGTCGGTATCCTGCACTTTCACTGGCTGGCGGCAGGCATTGCATTCTTCGCCTTCCTGCTTCGCTTTACCATGCAGGCAGTCATCATCAACAAAACGGCAAAGGACTTAGGAGAGAAAAGAAGGTACTACTTCACCCTTCCTGTGTTCGATCTGTTGCAACCGATGCAGTCGCTGCGCTGGAAATTGTATTGCACGTTCCGCAAGAAAAGCGGCTTCCTCAGAAAATAAACTTGTAGCCCGTCACTCGTAACGGATGGAGTTTGCCGGATGAATGCGTGCAATAAGGTAAGACGGACCCAGTAACATGAGGACGGAAGCAAGCAGTGTACCGATATTCAGCACCAGGAATAGCCAGATATTGAAGGAGACGGGAACGGTAGCCATATAGTACGTCTCCGGGTCGAGCTTGAACAATCCGGACCAGCGCTGGATGAAATAAAAGGCAAGACCGATGACATTCCCCCACAGCATCCCTTTCCCGATAAGAAAGACGGAGAACCAGAGGAAAACTTTGCGGATGGTATAATTATTAGCTCCCATAGACTTCAGGATGCCGATCATGGACGTGCGTTCGATAATGATAATGAGCAGACCGGAAACCATTGTGAAGCCGGCAACACCTATCATCAGGATAAGAATTACCCAAATGTTTACGTCCAGTATGCCCAGCCAGGCAAATATCTGAGGATTGAGTTGCTCTACGTTGCGGACGCAATACTCGGCGCCATAGCGGTCGGGACGTTCGTCCGTGTCGGTGGCTATCTCGTAAGTGGTTTCTTCCAGTTTATCGTAGTTGCGCAGTTCCAGTTCCACACCGCTCACCTGGTCGGGTTCCCATTTGTTCAGACGATTCACCAGGCAGAGGTCGGTAAGCAGGAAGAGGTTATCGAACTCGGAAAAGTTGGTTTGGTAGATGCCCACAATGTTCAGGCGGCGGGCACGCACGTCATCCTGTATATAATAGGTGTCGATCTTATCGCCGAGTTTCAGCTTCAACTTATCGGCAAGGGATTTTGATATCACCACCCGGTTGGAAGAGGCGGAGTCGCTGAATTGCGGGAACTCGCCTTCGAGCAAATGCCGGCGGAAGAAGCTACGGTCGTACTCAGGACCGACGCCCTTCAACACCATCCCCTGAAAAGCATTGGAAGTCTTTATCATCCCCGGCTTGGTGGAGTAGCGCTGCACATGCTTCACCTCGGGGTAATCGGCGAGTGCGGCTATCATACTGTCTCCCACCACTACCGGACGGGTTTCGTAGGAGCGCGCGGCATCCAGGTTGCTTATCTGGATATGGGCGCCAAAGCCGACAATTTTATCACGAACCTCGCTTTTGAACCCGACGATTACTGACACGGCAATAATCATCACCGCCAGTCCGATGGCAATACCAATCATGGCAATGAGCACGGCAGGACGGGATGCCTGTTTCCCGGGCTCACTGTTGCGATAGATGCGAAGGGCTATAAAACGAGATAAATTCATGCGATTATTCTGTCCTGCCCGGATATGCCTCTAAGGCTTTGGACAGCACAAAGAGCGCACGGGTGAGGTCTTCTTTCTTCAGTACATAGGCAATGCGGACTTCGTTGCAGCCGGAACCGGGAGTGGTATAGAAACCGGACGCAGGCGCCATGAACACCGTCTCACCTTCGTACTCGAAATCAGAGAGACACCATGCACAGAACTTGTCCGAGTCATCGACCGGCAACTTTGCCACGGTATAGAAAGCTCCCATCGGAATGGGCGAATATACACCAGGGATGCGGTTCAGTCCGTCAATCAAGCACTTACGACGCTCCACATATTCATCGTACGTATCGCGCAGGTAGTCCTCGTCGGCATCCAAAGACGCTTCGGCAGCAATCTGACCGATCAACGGCGGACTGAGGCGTGCCTGGCAGAACTTCATAACAGCATCACGGATCTCTTTGTTCTTCGTTATCAGAGCACCGATACGGATGCCGCACTCCGAATAGCGCTTGGATACGGAGTCTATCAGCACCACATTGTTCTCGATGCCTTCGAGGTGGCAGGCGGATATATAAGGAGAACCGGTATAGATGAATTCACGATATACCTCATCGGAGAAAAGGAAAAGATCGTACTTCTTCACCAGGTCGCGAATCTGATTCATTTCGCGGCGGGTGTAAAGGTAACCGGTCGGGTTATTGGGATTACATATCAGGATGGCACGGGTGCGCTCGTTTATCAGTTCCTCGAACTTCTCGACCTTAGGCAGCGAGAAGCCTTCTTCGATAGTAGTGGCAATGGTGCGTATCTTGGCTCCGGCGGAAATGGCAAACGCCATATAGTTGGCATAAGCCGGTTCGGGAACGATAATCTCGTCACCGGGATTGAGGCACGCCAGGAAAGAAAACAGCACAGCTTCCGAACCACCGGAAGTAATGATGATATCATCTGCCGTAAGCTTGATGTTGAACTTGTCGTAATAACCCACCAGCTTCTCGCGGTAACTGCGATAGCCCGCACTGGGACTGTATTCCAGCACCTTCCGGTCGATGTTGCGTATCGCATCGATCGCGACTTGCGGTGTGGGCAGGTCGGGCTGTCCGATGTTCAGGTGGAATACATGTACGCCCCGTTGTTTGGCAGCATCTGCCAGGGGAGCCAGCTTTCTGATAGGAGATGCAGGCATCTCCGTTCCGCGAATAGATATTGTTGGCATGAGATTATTTACTGTGTTACTATTTACTATATATTACTGATTTTGCTATCAGATTATCATTTAAGCTGCAAATGTAGTGAATTATTTGAAACCCAAAGGAAGCATAGACATAAAAACTTTAAAAACCTTATCTATCTTAAAAACGTTATGCTATATAGAAAGAATCTTGTACCTTTGAAATAACAAACGAGAACAACAACTTCCATTCATTAATCTGTAAACTATAAAATTACATATAACGCTATGGTCATCAACCTAATAACTTTTGCTTCGCTGCTGCATAAACAAGCTTCTGTCCGCAGTTCGCACGAAGTAATATTAACCGAACTGGAGAAATATTTCATTGTAAACTTAATAGACTACCAAGATATAAATAAGTTATCACCCGATGACTTCAGTGTAATATTCGTTGCCACCGGCGGGGTGGAACGGCTGGTTATCCAGCACTTCGAACAACTCCCCCGCCCTGCCATCCTGCTGGCGGACGGTATGCAAAATTCACTTGCCGCCGCTCTCGAAATCTCTTCCTGGCTACGCAGCCGGGGCATGAAAAGCGAAATCCTGCATGGCGAATTACCTGAAATCATCAAGCGCATCATTGTTCTGCACAGCAACTTCATGGCACAACGCAGTCTTTTCGGGATGCGTATAGGTGTGATCGGAGCACCATCCAACTGGCTCATTGCAAGCAATGTGGATTACCTGCTTTCCAAACGGCGCTGGGGAGTGGAATACGTCGACATCCCCCTGGAACATATCTATGAGAATTACGAACAGACAACGGACGATGAAGTGGGTGAAGCGTGTGCCTCACTGGCCGGAAAAGCGCTTGCCTGCCGCGAAGCTACTCCCGAGGATATGATAAAGGCGATGCGCCTTTACCGTGCCGTAAAGAAAGTGGTGGAAGAAGAAAATCTGAGTGCCATCACCCTAAGCTGTTTCCGATTGATAGAACAGACGGGAACTACCGGCTGCCTTGCCCTCGCCCTATTGAACGACGAAGGGATCATTGCCGGATGTGAAGGCGATTTGCAATCTATTTTCACTATGCTTGCCGTCAAGGTATTGACCGGGAAACCGTCCTTCATGGCCAATCCTTCGCTGATAAACGCCCGTACCAACGAAATCGTATTGGCGCATTGCACCGTCGGCATCACACAGGCAGAGAAGTTTATCATCCGAAACCATTTTGAAACGGAAAGCGGCATCGGCATTCAAGGCCTTATGCCTACGGGAGACGTAACCATTGTGAAGTGTGGCAGCGAAAGTCTGGACGAGTATTATCTGACTACCGGTACGCTTACCGAGAATACCAACTACATCAATATGTGCCGTACGCAAGTACGTATCAAATTGAATTCTCCTGCCGATTACTTCCTGAAGAACCCGCTCGGCAACCATCACATCATGCTGCACGGCAATTACGAGAAGATATTGGATGAATTCCTGCAAGCCAATACCTGCAAACGGGTTGAGTAGGATTATGCAAACGGGTTGAGTAATCCTACTCAACCTCATCCGGCAATTTTACGGTAAAGCGTGTTCCTTTCTCCAACTCGGAAGAGACGGAGATTGTTCCGTGCAGTCGGTCTACGATGGTCTGGCAAATGCTTAATCCTAAGCCGGCGCCTTGCGTGAAGCTGTCCGCCTTGTAGAAGCGTTCGAAGATATGCTTCTGCGCTTCTTCGGAGATACCGCTTCCGGTATCTTCCACATAGATGGTGGTATGACCCGGTTCTTCTGTCTGATATCCGAAGGTGATGCTTCCCGTCACGGTGAACTTCTTGGCATTGTTTATCAGATTGTTCACAACCTGCTTTAAGCGAACGGCATCGGTAAGAATTGTCTTGCCGCCACCTTCGGGAATTTCTATACGCAACTCTACTCCACGAGGCATACTCAGACGTTGCGATTCGTACACTTCCTGCATTACATCCGTCAGATTGTAGGAAGTAATCTTAAATTCCATAGTACCCGACTCGATGCGTGAAAGGTCGAGGATATCATTAATCAACGCCAGCAAGAGCGTACAATTAATATTAATCGTTTCTACAAACTGCTTCACTTCTTCCGGAGAGAAGGCATCCAGATCCTGCAACAAATCGGAGAAACCGACAATAGCATTCAACGGCGTACGTATCTCATGGCTCATATTGGCAAGGAATGCCGATTTGAGTTTGTCGGCCTGCAAAGCACGGTCACGTGCGGCAATCAATGCATCTTCCGTATCTTTATATCGCTGGATGCTCTGGCAAACGCCCAATACCATATATGGAATATTCGTCAGCCCCTTATAAGCCGTACTCCGGAACTCCCACCACTCATAGCCACCTTCTGCATTCCGCAAACGGAAGCTCATGCGCGAATTCGCTACTTCCCCGTTCAAGACGGAATCAAACTGTTGGTTTGAATGTAAGATGTCATCCGGATGAATCAGGTGATTGAATTCTTGTCTCGTTATCAAATCATCGGTGTATCCAAAGCGCTGCAACAATCCGCCACGGAAATGGAAACTATTCAGATGCATATTGTATTGCCACGGATGAATAGAACTTTCTTCCACTGCCATACTGAAGATACGTCTTTGCATTTCCTCTTCCGATATATTACGGCATACAATGGCCATTCCCGACATTTTTTCATTGGCAAAGATAGGCACCACCTCACCGGAAACCGGGAAATAAACTCCTTGATGTATCTCTTGCATAAAAGCCTTATCCGGTAGGGGAACAGGCTTCTTTTCCGCACGAACCTGCTTCAGCAACTGGTGCAGAATGTCCTCACCGTCCATAGAAATACGAAAGATGGAACCTGCCATCTGCCCTTCGTAATAACGGGCAGTGTAAGTATCGGACGGTAAACCCAACATCTCCACTAAAGAGCGGTTGACAAAGTGAATGCGCAGATCGGTATCGTAAGTAATCAGACCGTCACGGATGGAGCAGAAGATGTTATCAAACTCATCCCGTTGCTCTACCAACCGTTGCTGTATCAGCAAGCGGGTTTGCGCATGGATGCGTCGGCGAGACTCGCGGCGGTTGATGCGGAACAGCCAAACAATCAAAAGTACCAAAGCGCCCACAATCACCGAATAGAACAGGATAAACCAAACGCGGTAGCGCTCTCCTAACGGTCTGTTCTGAATAACGCCCCGACTTTCAGCACGCCCTATGTTTACATTGAAGAACTGTAATTGCTTATAGTCGAACAGCAGCTTGCCATTGAAATCATTCACACCGAAAGAAGCGGATGATGCACCTTTTAATATGCTTGCAGCTTGCCGGCCAGCAACATAAGTATCCGCTCCCGGCTCGGCATCGTACACACACAACACCCCATTCGTCATCGCCAGGTTCTGACTGGCAAAGACAGGAGCTTTCAGCTTTAATGACAGGAAAGGAATCCACTTGGGAGCAATCACAATATGCTTGTATGCATTATAATCATAGCAAATGGAGGTAATGATGGAATTCATAGAATTGGCCTGCACATTCAGCGTTTTCAAGCTATACCCGGGATGTTTCTTGCTCACACGTTCCCATGCATCTTTCACCGCCCTTACCCCTTTGAGGCTTAAGAAGCTGCTATCCGATAAACAGACCAGCTCTTTACGCGAAGGGAACATTTGCACCGCTTCTTCCAGCAATACGTCAAAATTGGTGGTAGAGGTATAGCCGGAGACATTCGGCATTTTATCAAATACTGATTTGTCAGGGAACTTAATACCGGAAACCACTACCGGTATCTGATAGGGCAACGAATCGCCACAATGGGTCAAAGTGAAGAAAGCTTCATCACTGGAAGTTACAATCAAATCGGTATTACGCTGTCTGGCCCGCTCGCAAATGCGCCGCATAATAAAGCATTCGGAAGCAAAAGCCCAATAATCGGCATTCAGATATTCCGTAACGATGTTTGCCGTCACTCCACCTTTTTCCAATCCATCCCTTAAACTTGCCGTCAGTTGACTGTGCCAGGGAGTTTGCTTCGTATATGATTGTATAAAAAGTACATTGTATGTGCGTTCCGCAGCCGAAAGCGTGCCCGAGATCAACCACAGCAGACCTACTAATAATGGAATGAATATGTGTTTTCTCATAATCTATACTTTGGATAATCTGCGCAAGAATTCCTATTAAGAACGCAAATATACAAGTTATATTGAGAAAGAATGTAACTTATTATAAAAACTTGCTTATTCATCGTGTAATGCTTCGGCAGGCTGCACGGTCATTGCTTTTGAAGCCGGATACCAGATGCCTGCAATCACCATCAATGCCATCAGACCCAAGACAGTCAAAACACAAATAATGAACCTCTCCCAACTGGCATCCGTCGCCTCTGTAAAGGTAATATCCGCCATAACCATATTGATGCATATTATCACGGCAGGAATCGCAGCAACTGCCAACAGCAACAATCCTTCGCCCAATAACTGTGCACGTATCCTAGCACGGCTACTGCCCATAGCCATGCGCAAGGCTATCTCGCTGCGGCGATGACGGGTGCGGAACCAGAAAGTTCCCATAAGCCCAATAAAGACATTGAACACAAAGAACACTACAATAAGACGGGCACTGCGGATATAAGGGGTTACACCTTCCGCCGCATCACGCTCTACCTTCTGCTCTTTATAGCTGCGGGCATCAAAAAGGTAGAACGGGGCAACCTGCAACTGCGGAGTCATTTCACGAAGGAAACGGGCGGCAAAGTCATCCGTATCGGCTTCGGGACGTACGCGGATGGAAACAAACGGAATATTCTGCGATTCATAGAACCAGCCAGGGAAAGGCGTCAGGATGAAAGGCTCGTAACGGGCATAGTCATCTGTCTTCTGCAGGGCACAGACGGCAGAGATGCGATAGCGGAAACCGTAATTGTAGTAATCCATAAACTCACGGTTCAGTGCTCCGGCGCTCGTTTGGAAAAGGCTGTCGGCAAGGTCACTGGTCATTACCGCCGGTTGAGGGCTGGCAGTGGGATTCCATCCGGCAGATGAAAAGAGTAAAGAAGAACCGGCGTCACTTGCAAAGCCGGTCTTGCCCGGAGCAAACATACCGCTGCCCTGCACGATCGGGATGCGCATAACGTCGAAATATTCGGGAGACACATATCGGATATTTGCCTCGACCACATGTACACTGTCCGTAGTATATCCCTGGTAAACGCGACCGCGGGTATAGGCATCGGTGCCCAACCACATAGCCGCACTCTCCACAGCAGGGTATTGCTTGATGCGCCGGAACACTTCTTCCAGAGGCTTGAACCAGAATTGCTGCAAGCTATCGGCCGAGTCGCACCACACAATCTGCGTAGGATTGCACGAGAGCCTTACCTTATAGACATGTTCCAGATCATAGCCTTTGGGTTGTCGTTCGGCATGGGTGAAACCATAAAGTACATCTACGCAATACCACATCAGGGTAAAGACTATCAGCAATTCGGCAAACAGCCAACCGTTGCTACGGCGTTGATTCCATATTTGGCGCAAGATGGAGTGTATCATAATTGGGAGTGTTTTTAGAGTTAATCAGTCAGCCATTCAATTATTCTCCGCTAAGGACTTCGGCAATAGGACGGCGGGTAGCATTCCATGCCGGAATAAAGACGGAAAGCAGGTTGAACAACAAGCATACCGCCAATACGGCAAGAAAGACCGTGGGACGAAGGAATAGCCAAATGCTGACGTCGAAGTTGCTCCCGGGCGCTCCGTCGCCCAGCATCCAGTCCTTGCCCAGCCAGAGGAACAGGCACGAAAAGGCAAAGCCAAGCAATGCTCCGAGAAACGCCAAGACCAGGTTCTCGCGAAGGAGTTGCATCATTAAGGTAGAACGGCTGGCACCGTAGGCCTTCCGCACAGACAGTTCGGACATACGACGGGACATTTGCGAGGAAATCAACCCGCTGACATTGATAGCGGGAACAATCAGCAGGATTAATCCCAGGAGAATGCAAGTCACCGCAGGAGTTATCGTATCGTTGCGGAAGAACTGGCGTTCGGTATAGGTACTGAGGTCGGGAAGTTCCAGTGTATATTCCGTCAGTGTCTCATTAAACCGGGCAAGCGACTGTTCTATCTGCCGCTTGAGTTCCTGCTTGCTGACTCCGGGCCTAACAAGAACCATCACCTCGAAATCTCCCCGTAGACCTTCACTATAAAGACTTGTCTTCTGTGTAGAATAAGGTACCCACAGCTCGCCGTAGGCAAAAGTAAAAAGCGAACTGATATCCCGTGTGACACCTACAACACGTTTAGGCCTGAAGTTCACGAAATAGTTCTTGCCGATAGCTGCCTCTGCCGAGCCAAAGGCTTCGCGCGCCAGTTGCTCCCCAATGACGACCACATCCCGGCAGGCATCAAATTCTTCGGCCGTGAAGAGGCGTCCTGCCACAAGGGGGATATCGTAGACCTGCCAATAGTTCAAATCCACCTGGCGAACCGTACGACGCATCCCCTTCTCCGGCGAAACGCCGCAGTACCTGATGTAAGTAGGTCCCGTATAGGCCACCACCTCAGCCCCGGGAAGGTCCTGAAAGACAGCACTCGCCGCCTGGTAAGACATTCCGGTATTGGAGTCGCTATGATTAGACGTGCGATAGGTGTAGCCGTAAGAGGAATACACCATCCGGTCACGGTGCGACTCAGGGGCGATATTAGCCGTCTGAATGTCGTACACCATATATACCGCCATGACGAAGGTGATACTCACCGCCGTTCCCACAACAGAAACCGCGCTGAAGAAGGCGTTCTGACGGATAAGGGCAATAATCTGTTTCATTGTTATCGTGTTTGTTTCTAAGTTTATGTGCTCCGGTTTCTACTCGTCGTGCAATGCCTCGGCAGGCTGCACCTTCATGGCGCGGGATGCCGGATACCAGATGCCTGCGACAATCATCAACGCCATAAGCAGCCAGGTGAGGGCAATGCCTATCAGGAAACGGTCGGCGGTGAAGTGCATCTTTGCCACATCCACCAGCTCGGCTATGCCGATGTTGAAGGCGATGACAATGGCAGGCACGGCGGCCAGGGTGAGCAACACCACTCCCTCTGCCATCAGACGCTGGAATATTTCGCTGCGCGAACTGCCCATAGCCATGCGCAGTGCCACTTCGCCGCGGCGGTGCTGCGTGCGGAACCAGAACGTACCGATAACTCCCAGGAAGATATTCATCAGCAGGAAGCCGAGCACACAGAGTTGTGTCTTCACCTCGTTCATATCTTCCAACTCGGAGATTTCGCGCAAGTCGTCGAAGGAAGTGGTATTGAGCAGATAGAGGTTACCTACCTGATAGAGGCGGTCGGCATCATCCATCAACCGGTTGATAAAATCGTGGTCTTCATCCTCGGATACGCGGATACTGAGGGTGATGTAACGGGCTTCGCCGTACTCTTTCAGCAAGTCCATATCGAGCGTAGTAGTGATGAAAGCGCCGCCATACTCATGCGAAGTATAGAAATGCGACCAGCGGGTGGGCTCGGCAATGGCGCCGATGCGGTGGCGCACAGTCGCCTTGGGGTCCCAATAGGGCACTTCGCGGCCCAGCAGAGGGGTGGCATCGGCAAGCCCCAGTTCGGGATAATCGTCCGTCAAGTTGGAAGTGATGACGATTTCCTTGCGGCGTACTGCCTCTACCAGCTTGTCCGGTCCGCTGCCGTCCGCCGCCTGGAAACGGAACACGCGGAAGAAATCCGGTTCGACGATGAAGAAGCGTGCTTGCAGCAAGACGGTATCCACGGCGATGCGAACACCGTTGCTGCCATCATTATAAGGATAGCAGTTCTGCGAAAGGGCAACCGCCTCTACTCCGGGACGATGCTTCAGGCGATCGACTATCTGCAGCAGGTCTTCCATATCATTCTCTGCAGTCAGTTCGGGATTATAAGCGGCGGCCTTCGGGGTGTATTTGCCGAGGTCGATATTGTAGCAATGGTCGGTATCGAAGCCCATAGGGGCATTGTAAACACGGGCGGTAACCACAGTCCAGTCTACGATATACCACAACACGGTGAAGACAAGCAGCAACTCCACAAAGAGGAAGAGATTGCTGCGCCATTCGTTTCTTATCTGTTTCAGTAGGGTTTTCATATTCGTAACTGTTTCTTAGCGTTGGTTGATAGCGTCCGTTATGTTCATTCGCGATGCCCGCCAGGCCGGTATGCCGGACGAGAGCAGGTTCATCAGCAGGCAGAAGCCGAAGGCGGCGATGAAAGCCCAGGGCGACAGCAGCATGCCGGGTGTGAGCGACGTCTCCCCGCTAAGGTAGGCGCTCATCATATTGCCGAAGAGGAAGGTGCTGAGCAGGAAGGTGGCGGCATAACTCAGCAGCAGCCCCAGGGCGCCTGCCAGCAACGTGAGCAGAAGATTCTCGAAGAAGACCTGCCGCACCAGTTCGCCACTCGTAGCGCCGAAAGCCTTGCGCACACCTATCTCCGCCATGCGCCGGCGCATCCGCGAGAGCGTCATGCTGGAGAGGTTGATGGCGGGAACCAGCAAGAGAATAAGGATAATAACAATGTAGCGCAGCACCACCGCCTGCGTATCGGGCTCAGCGTCCCAATTACGATAGAGGTTGGCAAACTGTGCATCCGGCTGGCCGCGATAGAATATCTCGAGGTCGCGCAAACTGTCATTGAACTTGCGGCGGAGCTGCTCCGCCTCTTCCCGAATCTTCGGGAAGTCCGCCGATGAATGGGCAAGGATAACGGCACGCATCTGCCCCATCGTGTCATCACGCCAAGACAGCTGGGCGGCGTCCGTCGAGTTGTAGGGCACCCACACCTGCGCATAAGCAGAAGTGGCAAGCACGGATACATCGGCTACAACGCCCGACACGCGATACTCCACATGATTCAACTGCACCGTCTGCCCTGCCACATCCGTAGTGCCGAAGAGACGGCGTGCCACGGTGGCGGAAAGCACGGCGCAGGGCTGCCCTGCATCGCTCTCTGCTTTCGTAAATGCCGCCCCGCTGAGGAATCGGAAGTGGAAGATATTCCAGAAAGCATCATCCGTCTGTACCATGTCGGCAGTCATCTTTGCCCCGGCAGGCAGGGAAGCGCGTACTTTCTCCTGCAGGGAGACGAGCGTAACGGCTTCGGCAGAAGTCAGCGCCTGGAAGCACTCGCGCCCTGTGCGGATGGACATACGGGCGTTGGACGAACCACCCCTCGTATCACCTTTCAGCCTGACGGACATAGCCGAGACATAGAGCGTGCGCGAACGGTTCACCTCGGGCTCGCAGTCCACAAGGCGCACTTGCAGGGTGATGACAAGTACCATAATCATACAGATGGCAAGTGCCGTACCAATGATGGAAACCCAAGTGATTATGGGGCTCTCACGCAGATGGTAGAGGGCTTGTTGAAAGTAGAGTCGTATCATATAAGATCTATTTATACAGTTTTCTAATCGTAATATTTGTTGTGAGGCACCCACCACCTCTGTCAAGAGGCACCCACCAGCTCTATCAAGAGGCACCCACCAACATTATTCATCATGCAACGCCTCGGCAGGCTGTACCTTCATCGCCTTGCGTGCCGGAATGCCGATGCCGATAACTATCATCAGAGCTATGAGCACAAAGCTGATGGCGGCACAGAGCAGCAAGCGGTCCCACTCCAAGGTAGTGCCGTTGCGCCAGGAGTTCAGCTCCATATTGGCAAGGTTATAGTCGATGACAAGGGCAATGGGCGTAACAACTGCCAGCAGCAGTATCCCCTCGCTGAGCAAGCGGCCGAAGATGGCGCGGTCCGTGGCGCCGTGCGCCTTGTGCAGCGCTATCTCCGAGCGGCGTTGCTGGGTGCGGAACCAGAAGGTGCCCAGCAAACCGAGAAAGATGTTGAGCAAGAGGAAGCCCATTCCCATCACATAGTTACGGATGTCATTCGTCCAGGCTTGCTGGAAGTTGCGGCGGATGTCGCCGAACGAGCGTATCTCGGAGATAAAGACATTGCCTACGCGGAACTGGCTTTCACTGTCCTGCTTCAACTGCTCGATGAAGCCGTTGTCCTGCCCTTCGCGGACGCGGACACAAAGCTCCATGCCCACCCAGTAGGAACTTTGCTTGTAAAGGAAACAGTAGGAATCCCCCGCCTGGTCATAGTCGTGATAGCGCACCGGCTGCAGGGCGGCTCCCAGTTGATAAGTCTTCGTCGTGTCACCGAAAAGCAGGAAACGCTTGCCGACAAATTCCGTCAACTTATGGTCGTACTTATCATACAGATTGTTCGAAGCCAGGAAATCGCCCCGCTCCAGCATCTCTGCCAGTTGTTCGGGAGTCTCGCCGTTGGCACCCTGGTAGCGGAATACGCGGACAAAGTCCGGGGTCACCATGCGCCGAATGGTCCAACCGGGCGACCGGAGCGTATCGTACTGCACCATGTCGGTGCTGTTACTTCCATTGTAGGGATAGGAGTTCTGCGACAGGCTGACAGCTTCCACCTCGGGGCGGCGGCGCAGGCGGTCTACTATTTCGGCTATATCGGAGTGGGTTTCCTGCGAGGTCCTGTCGGCTATGTAGTCGGGACTCTTCGGGGTCAGTTCGCCCAATTCTATCAGGTAGCAATGTTCTATATTGAACCCTCTCGGTTCCAGGTAGGTGGCAGCGCGGGTATAGAGGTAATCGACCACATACCACATCACTACGCTCACTACCAGCAGCTCCAGCACCAGCCATAGGTTGGAGAGCCATTCATTCTTTATCTGTGTAAGGAGTTTCTTTGTCATTTCTTTCAGTGATTAGTGATGAGTGATTAATGCAGGCGACCGCCCAATGCATTTACGATTCCCATTCTCGAAGCACGCCAAGCCGGAATGCCGGAACTCAGCAAGTTCAGCACAAAGCAGAACAGCAACGCCCACCCAAAGGTGGAAGCATGCAGCAAGATGCTCGCATCTACTTCCGGCGGACTCAGCGTCCGGGTAAATTCCTGTGCAAAGAGCAATGAGTTGCCCAAGTAAGCGAATGCCACACTGAGCAGCAATCCCAGCACACCCGCCATCAGTGTCACCACCAGGTTCTCGGTGATAATCTGCCCCATCAGTTCGAGGCGCGTGGAACCGAATGCACGGCGCACGCCTATCTCGGCCACGCGCTGGCGCAGGCGGCTCTGTGTCATACTGCTCAGGTTGATGGCAGGTACTATCAGCAGGATGATGAAGATGATCATTCGCTGCCGGCGTGCCTGGTTTACATCGGGCTCCTGATTGGCAGAAAAGGCGATGGCATTCTTCTCCTGGTCGTAGGGGCGGTTGCGGTAAATCAGTTCCCACCCGTCAGTACCGATCAGCGTATTATATTCCTGGCGGCGGCGTTCGGCTTCCTGGCGGATAGCCTCGAAGTCGTCGCGGCTGCGGGCAAGCATGGTGCAGCTCATCATTCCCATGTGCTCGTCGCTCCATGTATCCTTCGCTATCTCGGTCGAAGTATAAGGCACCCACACCTGTCCATAGGCAGCAGTGGCAAGCGTCGAAACGTCCTTCACCACACCTGCCACCTTATAGGGCGCATGGTTCAGCTGGAACTCCCGACCCACGGCATCGGTGGTCTGAAACAAATTGCGGGCTACGCTCTCGGTAATGACTGCCACGGGTAATCCGGCATCGAACGCTGCCTTATCATAAGGCTTGCCCGCCGTAAAGGCAAAGTCGAACACGTGCCAGAACACGTCATCCGTCTGCAACAGGTCGATGCCGACAGCCGGCTGACCGGGCAGGTTGACAGGAGTGGATATCACCATACAGGTATAAACAGTCACCGCCTCGGGTGTCTTCAGTGACTGGAAGCATTCGCGGGCAGTCTTCGCACTCATCGGGCCGTTGCTGGTGCCATCGCCCCACGATTTGTTACCGATGCTCATGTAATGCACGTGCAGGAAGCGGTCGCGGTTGCTCTCGGGTGCAAACGGTGCCACTTTCACTTGCTGCATCATCACCACCAGCATAATGAGGAAGATGGCGAGCGCCGTACCTGCAATGCTGACAGCGCTGATAATAGGCTGTTGCCGCAGTTGCGCCCATGCTTGGGTAAAGTATTGTTTAATCATAATCGATGGTCTACGGGGTTTATATTTTTAGCGCCCTACTCTCAAGTTACTGGTGTTCACTCCGCCGATGCCGCTTTTGGAGATGTCGGCATGTCCGGCTTCACCGCTCAGGGTAACGTGCCCTACTCCGTCCAGGCTGGCGGACAGGTAATCGCAATGCACATGGATGTCGGCCTTGCCCACACCTTCCAACTGCACTTTCAGATTGTTGCAAGTCAGGTCATCGATGTTCAGTTTGCCTACGCCTTCCACCTCGAACGTTACGTCGTCCAGTTTCAGCGGCGTCTCGCAGTTGAAGCTGCCTACGCCGGTGAACTCCACTTCCTTCAGGTCGGGGGCAGAGATATAGATGGTAACGCCGTCGTTGCGGTTGCGCGACTGCTTGTCGCCATCTTTAAAGCCGATGACAAGGCGGTCATCTTTCACCTCGGTACCGGTGGTAGTGACGTATTTCTCCTTTCCCTCTATCTTCAGGGAATAGGTATCGCTCTGCGTGAAGTACACCGTTGCCACGGAAGTCACCTCTATTGAAGAGAAAGCGCTTACTTTACGAACTTCGCTCACCTTGGCATCGCCATTGGCGGCATAAACTGTACCGGCTACTGCGGCAAACAATAAACTAAGGGTAATAACTAAGGATTTCATAATGTATTCTGTTTTTTGATTTTATTCTTCATGTAATGCTTCCGCCGGTTGTATCTTCATGGCCTGACGTGCGGGATACCAGATGCCCATCATCACCATCAGCGCTATCAGCACCCAGGCGCCCAGCGAACCGAGAAGGAAACGTACTGCGCTCCACTCTACCGGCCATGTAGATATCAGTTCCGTGCGTCCGATGGTAAGTTCGGCAATGCCCACGTTGTAGCATATCACCATTGCCGGCAGCGTAACCAGGGTCAACAGTAACAGTCCCTCACCCGTAAGCAACCGGAATATCTGATTCTTCGTGCTGCCCATCGCCAACCGAAGGGCTATCTCCGAACGGCGGCGGCGCGTGCGGAACCAGAAAGTACCGATCAACCCCAGGAACACGTTTCCCAAAAGGAAAAAGACAACTATCGCCTGGCTGTTCACCTTGTCCGTATCGCCATTCAGCACCTCGAACTGCGTCTGCTGTTGCTCGTAGGGTTCGGCATCTGCAATAAAAATATCATCTGTATCCAGTCTCGGCGCTATCTCGCGTACGAACTGTTCCCGATAGTCCGCCCCGTCGGCGGCAGGCTTCACACGGAAAACGATTTGCGCCCACTGGTCACCGTATTCCTCGCGGATATACTGCTCGCCCATCCGCATGAAATACCAGCGCGCATCGTCGCCATAGCGGTAAGTACGGAAACTGCCGATAACACCACCCTGGGTGACCGTATTCACCGTATCTCCACGCCACGCCAACGGTGTATTGAGCGAAAACTCCGGGAACCGTTCCTTAAAGTAATCTACAGCCGTCTGGCTCATCATTACATGATTGTCGCCTATGGGCAATGAGGAGAAAGGTCTTGCCGGATCTTCCTGCATACGAAAGACGCGGGTATATCCGCCCGTAGCATGAATCAGACGCCCGTTCAGCCAGATAGTGTCCTGTACCGCCAGCGAATTATTACTGTTGGCGCCACTCATCGGCAGGCTCCAATAACTCAGAGAGGCGGCCTCTACACTGGGTTCCTGTTCCAGTTTCTGCAGTATGCTCCAATATTTGTCGGCATCCAGCAAGGTAGTATCGCGGCTCTCCCCCCCGCTGATCATGGTGAGCCGATATACATGGTCGATGTCATAGCCCAACGGACGATAGAAGGTGTACTTCATGCAGCCCAGGGAGTCACAAAGAAACCACATCACAATGAACACCAGAAAGAGTTCGGCAAGCACCCAGCCGTTACTGCTCAGGCGTGCCCATATCATGCGTAAGTTGTGTAAGATGAATTTCATGAGTCTTCTTCTTTCTATTTATTTGTCGTTCAGTGAATCTACAATCGTATGCCTTGCCGCCATCCATGCAGGCAATCCTGCGCTAAGCATATTGATGACGATGCAGAAAACAAATGCCAGCAGGAACACCCACGGGCTGAACAGCGCCCCCATGCTCAGGTTGAAATCACCTGCCGTACCTACATTCTGGCTATTGGTGAAGAACCAGGTACGCATACCCCATACAGCCAGGTAGCTGAACAGCAGGCCCACCACGCCACCAAGCAGCGTCAGCACCAGGTTCTCGTTCAATATCTGCCTCACCAGCACACTGCGCGTACCGCCGAAGGCCTTGCGTACCCCAAGTTCGGAAGCACGCTGCTGCATACGGCTATTGCTCAACCCGCACAGGTTGAAAGATGGTACCAGCAGAATAATGAACAGTGCAATGGCATACTGCAAGTAGAGCATCGTCACGTCCGGCCCCACATTGGACCACACATGGTTCACATGCGCCACGATGTTGTCCGGCTGCTCCATAATATCCAACTGCAAATCACCCAGTACGGCATTGACAGCTTCCACCCGCTTCGTAATGCCCTGGCTGATGAGGGGGAAGTCATCGGGCGTACGTGCCAACACTACAATGTGACTGCTGCCCATGTAACTCCATCCATCGGTCACCTTCAGCTTATCAGCCGGATACATGCTCCACACTTGCGCATAAGCATCCTTGGCGGTAACGGAAACATCTTTCACTACGCCCACTACACGTGCCTGTTCGCGGTTCAGCAATAACTGCTGCCCCACTGCATCCGTAGTACCGAACAGGTTCCGCGCCACGGAAGCACAAAGCACAACAGCTTTCGCGCCTCCCGCACGGTGCTCGTCGGTGAACCCCTGCCCTGCCAGGAACTGCATACTGAACACTTTCCAGAAACCGGGATCGGTCTCCATAGCATCCACCTTCAAACGGTTGCCGCCGGTCGTAAGCGATACCAGCGCCGCACTTGCCGGAGCAAAAGCCGTACAAGCCTCTACCTCGGGCACTGGCTGTACGCACTCCTTCATGAATACCGGTGAAGGGCCGTTAAAACTGTGCATTCTCTCATTTGTTTTGCTGCCCAAGTGCAGGGCGGAGAAATAGAGACACCGGCTACGGTTCACTTCCGGTTCCAGGTCGGCATACTTCGTCTGCCAGACAATCACTATAGCCATAATCATAGTGATGGCAAACGCCGTACCCAGTATGGATATGGTGCTCAGCAACGGATTTTGTCGCAGGATGGTAAAAGCTTGGCGAATGGTTTGCATTTTAATGAATTGACAGTTGATAATTGATCGTTGATAATTGACAGTTAATAATTATTCTACCTGGCGGCCGTCGAAGAAGCGGATCGTGCGGCTGGTTTGTTTCGCTTGTCCTTCGTTGTGGGTTACCATCACGATGGTACGTCCGTCTTCCTTATTCAGCTGATGCAGCAGTTCCATAACCTCAGCACCCATCTTAGAGTCCAGGTTACCGGTCGGCTCATCGGCGAGGATTATCTCCGGGTTGCCGATAATGGCACGGGCAATAGCTACACGCTGGCACTGACCACCGGAGAGTTGTGTAGGCATGTGGCGCATACGATGGCTCAACCCGACTTTCTGCAGTACCTCTTCGGCCAGGCGGCGGCGTTCTTTGGCAGACACCTTTCTGTAAAGCAAAGGCAGTTCCACATTATCCAGCACATTCAGCGAGTTAATCAGGTGGAAAGACTGAAATACGAAGCCCAACTTCTGGTTACGGAAAGCAGCCAGTTCCTTGTCCTTCATGCCGTCTACCTTAGTGCCTGCTATCTCGATGGTACCGTTTGTAGGCGCATCGAGCAAGCCCATAATGTTCAGCAACGTGGACTTACCGCAACCGGACGGTCCCATAATACTCAGGAATTCTCCCTTATTCACTTCGAGGTTCACATTCTCCAATGCTACGGTTTCAATCTCGTTCGTACGATAAATCTTGTTGATGCCAGTTAACTTAATCATAATGGTAAGTATTTTAATTGTTATTGGTTTATTCTGTTTCGTTTTCGCACAATTACCTTATCAATAGGTCAAATGCTGTGCCAAAATCCTTTTTCTTTTATTATCAAGCATTTATGTTTCCGGGCAAGTGTCCGTTAATGAACACTTTGTCCGTTTTCAGCGGTTCGCCTTACTCATCGCGCAGGGCTTCGGTAGGCGGAATGCGGCTGATTCTGCGGGCAGGAATATAGATGCCTACCAGTACCACCACCAGCATAATAACGAACACAATCAGCGATACTACCAGGAAGTGCTGCGTGAAGTCCGTCACCCAATACACCTCCGTAGTGTCCACCCAGTTCTGTGCTTTCTCCAAACCTTCCTTCAAGGCATACTGCAGGTATAGCAAGCACCCCACCAATGTAGCAATAAAGGTCATCACTGCTCCCTCGCCCATCAGCAGGCGGACAATATCCCTCGGAGTACCGCCGAACGAGAGTATCACTCCTACCTCTTCGCGACGCGTGCGCGTCTGCAGCCAGAAGGTACCGATCACTCCCAGGCAAAGGTTGATAAGGAAGAACCCCGCCATCGCCAGGTTGCGGTGATAGATAGAGGTAGAGCCCGCATACTCCATGTCGGCAATCAATTTCTCGTAAGACCGCACGCTGCGTGCAAAGAGATTGCCCGCACGCAGTTCCTTCACCATCCACGGGCGAAACTCATGCAAGAAACGGTTCATGCTGACACCTTCCTTTATCCGAATAAGTATCTGCGCATTCTCCGGAATATCACTTACATCCACTGAAAGCATCGGTTTGAATAGCACCGGCACAGGACGCCACTCGCTATATATCTTGAAAGTACCTACGGTACCTATCACCGGCATAACGGTCGTGTCGTTCCGAGACACATTCCAGCACCGTTTATTACGCGCATCCTTTGTTCCGAAAAAGCGTTCGGCAGCGTTCTCCGTAAGCACGATGTCATTCTTGGTATAGTCATAATCCGACAACTCCCCGGGAGTCATCCCCTTTCCGGGACGAAAGCCATACGTCTCGAAGAACCCGGTGTGGGGCAGGAAGAACATCCACATGGTAGATATATCGAGCGTATCACCTTCCGCACGTATCGAGCTGTTGCTATTGCCATTCGAATTGGGATAGCAAAAGCCCAGTAACGGAGCGGCGAGTTCCACTCCCGGAAAGTCCTTGACGCGTCGCACCATGTTCAGATAAGTATTCACCAGCACCGTAGAATCTTCTGCCTGCGCATCATATCCCGGAGCTTGCGGTTGCAAAGCACCGAGCGACACCAGACAAAGACGGTCGGCATCATATCCCAAGGGGATGTTACGGTCGTGAGTCACCACGATAACCGGATCCAGAATTATCCAGGAAACGATGCTCACCAAAATCAGTTCCGCCAGCAGCCATCCGTTGCGGGAGCGGCGTGCCCAAAGGTTCTTTAATATAATTTTCAACATAGCCTTGTCCTTTTATCGTTTCTCGTTCAATGAATAAATAATCGGTTTCCGCAGCGAATGCCATGCCGGCAGCAGCGCCGACAGCATGTTCAGTGCCACGCAGAGCAGCAACGCTGCCAGGAACACCAGCGGAGCAAAAAGCATTTCGCCGGACACGCGCACCTCCACTCCTTCGGGAAGTGCACTCGGCCAACTTTCAAAGACCGAGAACACCCATTCACGGCAGAGGTAAAGCCCCAGCCATGCCAGCAGCAATCCTAACAGTCCTCCCAGCAAAGTCAACAGCAGATTCTCCCACATCACTTGCGAGAGCAGGCTGCCACGCCCTGCACCGAAAGACTTGCGCACTCCCATCTCTGCCAACCGGCTCTCCATGCGGCTCGCTATCATGCCACTCAAGTTGAGGGCAGGCACCAGCAGCAACACCAGCAGCACCAGTAGGAAGTGGCGGACTGTTGCCCAGGTATCGAACTCCTGGCCGGCATATTTCTTGAAAGCGCTGAGCAGATGCGATGTAGGCTGATCCCAAATACTCACTGTCCACTCATCCTTATGTACCAGGTTCACCTTACGGAGCACCTCGTCTATCTCTGCACGCAGCGCCTTTGCCTGTGCATCGTCTTCCACCATAAAGGTAACTCCATAAGCTCCCAAATAAGGAATGTCATATTTCGGTTCTTGATAATCTTTCGCCACGCTATAAGGCATATATACTTGTGCATACGATTTCGACGTCAGAAAGCTGGCGCCACGTACCACACCACAAACCCGATAGTCTGCATAGTTCAGGCTGAACGAGCGCCCCACTACCCCCTCTACCGTGCCGAACAGGCGGCGGGAGAGTTCTTCCGTAATCACCGCCGTAGCGATGCCACTCTCCAGGTCGGAAGCGGTAAACGCCTGCCCTTCGAGGAACCGGAAAGAGTAAATGCGGAAGAAATTGGGATCGACCAACTTCAAGCTCACCAAGAAGTCACCGCTACGATCACTGGGCTGCACGTAACTATTGTTCGTCATGTCATTCTGCAAAGAGGCGGATACCACCGTTGCATTCTTCACCGGATAGAACCATTCCTGCACCGCTTTCAAAGAGAATGACCACTGAAAGGTGCTTTTATTATCTCCTTCCCCCTTCTGAAAACGGGAGTTCGTAAGGTAAAGCGTATTCATACGGTTCACCTCCGGATAGACCGGGGCTATCTTCACATAATAGACCACCGCCATAATCATCGTCATGGCAATAGCCAGGCCGGTGCCGACGACGTAGAGACTACTGAAAAGCGGATTTTGCTTCAACAGCTCCCATGCCTGTTTCAAATAAGTCCTTATCATAAAGCCCTCTTATTTCAGTTTCAGCTTATTCTTGTTCTTATAGTTGCTCATGTCGCTCACTACCACTTCATCGCCCGGTTGCAAGCCGCCCACTACCTCGACAAACTCAAAGTTGGAGTCGCCCAGCTGTACTTTGCGCTTCACCACTTCCTTGTCGGAGTTGCGTACAAAGAGTTCGTATTCGCCGCGTCCCACGTAGTAGCTGGCATTGGCTATGCGCATCACGTCCTCTTTCACGGCATTCATCACGTAGACGTCCGTTTTCAAGCCGGAACGCAGACGGCGGTTGTTATCCTCGTTCAGCTGTACGGTGAAGGAGATTACGCCGTTCTTCGACAGCGGGGTCACACTGCTCACCAAGCCTTCCAGCTTCTCGCTGCCTATCTTCACAATCGCCTTTCCACCGGCTGCCACGCGGTCGCCATAGGTATCGGCTATCTCACCCTCTACCTTGAAGTGGCTCAGATCGGAGATGACGGCAATCTGGCTGCCTTCCGACACCTGTGCGCCGATCTGGTTGTTGATGTAAGTAAGGATGGCCTTCCGGGGCGAACGGATCTGCGCATCGTCCAGCGTGCGCTTCGTTTCGGCAAGGCTCTTGCGGAACATGCTGAAGTCCAGTTCCTGCACTTTATATTCGGCAGCCAGCACCTCTTTTTCGTTGGCATACTGCTGTTTCAGTTGTTCGTATTCCAGTTGGGCTACGTTGTAGCTCAGTTCCGCCTGGCGCACCTTGTCGGTGGTTCCCGAACCGAGGCTGTCAAGGTACTGCTCGTTGCGCAGTTCCACCTTCATACGGTTCAGCTTCATGGCAGAAACCTTAATCTGCATCTGCAGGTCGTTCAGTTTGGTCTGGTTGTTCACCTGGAGCTGTTTCAGCTTGTAGCTGCGCATCTGCTCTTCGTCCAGCAACTTTTTATAGTCGGTTTCGGCGCTCTGCAAGTCCAGTTTCAGGATAGGCGTCCCTACGTCTACACTGTCGCCACCTTTCTTATATACTTCCAGGATGCGCGTGTTGATGGGCGAGTTGATGATTTCCTCGAATGCCGGCACCACCTTGCCCGAAGCGCTCACGCTGACCTCGATCGTGCCTTTGCCCACTTTGGAGAACACCAGGTCTTTCTCCTTCACGCCCGTGCGCATCAACGAAATGAGTACGCTGATTACTACGATACCGGCAACACCCATACCGCCATAACGAATAAATTTCTTATTGCGCTCCTTGTTGCGCACTTCTTTCGGAATTTCTCTGTCCATATCTTTAGATTTAATTATTTGCGAACATAACGCTTAATATATACTAAATCTATGCCAAAATCATAAAACACTGAAAGTAAGCGCATAGGGCAAAAAGAAAGGTGTCCATTTTCGGACACCTTGTACATTTTCGGATACTGTCGTTCGTTTATCGCAACCTCAGCCTGTCTCCCACTTCGGGCACGTATTCCGCGTCCTTGCGGTTCATCTTGTACAGGTTTTTCAGGCGGATGCCGTACTTCTGCGAAATGGTGTGCATGGAGTCACCGTCTTTCACTATATATACCGTATGGGGCTTGGCAGCCTTCTTGCGTTTCTCTTTCAGGTAGATGATGTCGCCGGCTTCCAGAGTGTATTCCCGGTGCAGGTCGTTGTACTTCACCAGCTTCTTCCAACTGATATCGAACTCCTTGCCCAGCAGTTGGAAGGTATCTCCGTCGCGTGCCACGATGTAGGCTATGTCGTTGGCTATGAATACTTGGTGCGGACTGGCAAGCCAGGGTTTCTTCTTCACCTCTTTCTCCCAGTTGCGGGCGTCGCGCTTGGTCATGCCGCGGCTGTCGTACTTATAGAGTTCATAATCTTCGATAATCGTAATCAGGCGGTTGGCATACGAAGGGTCGGTGGCATACCCCGCCTTTTTCAGTCCGCGCGCCCAACCTTTATAATCGGTTATCTTCAGGTCGAACAGGAAGGCGTAGCGCGCTCCCCGTTTCAGGAACAGCGAATGATCCTCGTACGAGTCCCTGGGGTTGCGGTAGGCGCGGAAGCATTCGTTGCGGGCATCGTCATCGTGGCGCACGGTGCGTCCGCGCCAGTTGCCGCCGCACTTTATACCGAAGTGGTTATTGCTCTTGCGTGCCAGCGTACTGTTTCCGGCGCCGCTCTCCAGCAAGCCTTGCGCCAGGGTGATGCTGGCAGGAATCTTATGCAGTTGCATCTGCTCCACGGCAAGCGGGGCATACTGCTTGATATATTCGTTGTAGCGGGCATTTCGCCGCTGTGCGTGCACGGTAGCTATGGAAATGAACAGGAATGCCAGGATTGCAGTCAGTCTGAGGATACGTTTCATGCTTCAAGTTGTTGAGTTCGGCACAAAAGTCAGTAAAAGAATTGAAAAATCCAATCTCTTTCCTATCTTTGTAACATTAATTACAATATAATCCCCTGCCCTATGAAAGAGCTGAATATACAGATTGACATCAAGATATACGAACTTGAAGAACTGAACGAGAGTGACCGCGAACTGCTGGGTGCAGCCTGCGAAGCAACCCACCGCAGCTATGCCCCCTACTCCCACTTCTCGGTAGGCGCTGCCGCCCGGCTGGCAAACGGAACCATCGTCACGGGAACGAACCAGGAGAATGCCGCCTACCCTTCCGGCCTTTGTGCCGAACGTACCACGCTGTTCTATGCCAACTCCCAATATCCCGACCAGGCAGTAGGGACTCTTGCCATCGCCGCCCGCAACGAGCACGGAGAATTCCTCGAAGAACCCATCCCCCCCTGCGGCGCCTGCCGGCAGGTGATGCTCGAAACCGAAAAACGCTTCAACCGCCCCATGCGCATCCTGCTGTATGGACGGAAAGGTATCTACGAACTGAAGAACGTAGGGGAATTACTGCCCCTTTCGTTCGATGCTTCGGCAATGGAATAGAGACAGACCGTCTGTTTTTCACAATTTCTCCCCGGGAAATAAGAAAAACTTCGTATCTTTGCGCCCACTACTAACTAATAAATACCACCGATGAGAATATCTAAATAAAGACAACACATTTCGGTAAACATCACTATTAACATGCTTTTTCAGACTGAATGCTGAGCATCACAGAATGTGAATGTTTAGCCCTTGCTGTGTTTGTCTGTTCCCCCAGCCTTCCGAGAGTTTTTATCATGTGCCGTGCGGGCACATCCATATCACCCCCTAAACACAGTATCTATTTATGAGTATTATTATTAAAGACCTTAGCTATATCCATACGGATAAGGAAGTATTGTTTTCACACCTCAACTTCATCGTCAATCCGGGAGAGAAAATGGCGCTTATCGGGAACAACGGTTGCGGCAAATCTACGCTGATGCGGATTATTGCAGGAGATTTATCGCCGAGCTCCGGTACGGTGCTTCGGCCCGAACACCTGTATTACGTTCCCCAGCACTTCGGACAATACGACCGGCAGACCGTTGCCCAAGCCCTGGGCATTGACCGCAAACTGGCGGCTCTCCATGCCATCCTGGGTGGTGATGCCGCCGAGCAGCACTTCGCCGTGCTCGATGATGACTGGACGCTGGAAGAACGCACCCAAGCCGCCCTCAGTGCCTGGGACATGGCAGACACTCCCCTCTCCCGCCCTATGGACGGACTGAGCGGCGGGGAGAAAACCCGCATCTTCCTTGCCGGCATGGAGCTGCACGAACCGACAGCCGTCTTGCTGGACGAGCCTACCAACCATCTGGATACCGCCGGACGGGAACGGTTGTACAACTTCCTGCGGCGCACCTCTGCCACCGTGCTCGTCATCAGCCACGACCGCACGTTACTGAATCTGCTGCCTGCCATCTGCGAACTGTCCCATTCGGGACTGACACACTACGGCGGCAATTACGATTTCTACAAAGAGCAGAAAACCCTGCAACTGAATGCCCTTCAGCAGCAGTTGGAAGAAAAGCAGAAAGCCCTGCGCCTCGCCCGGAAAACAGCCCGCGAAGTAGAAGAGCGAAAAGCCAAGCAAAGTGTACGCGGAGAGAAAGCTGCCATCAAGAAAGGCATTCCGCGCATTGTAATGGGCGGCATGAAGCAGCATGCAGAAGAAAGTACCAACAAGCTGAAAAGCGTCCACGCCGAGAAATCGGAGAAGATACAGCAAGAAATGGCTTCCCTGAAAAGTGCCCTTCCGCTGACCGACAAGCTGAAAACCGACTTCAATGCTTCCGGCTTGCACACCGGAAAGGTACTGGTAACCGCCCAAAGAATCAATTACCATTATCCCGATGCGGCTTCCGAACTTTGGCGCGTTCCCCTCGACTTCCAGCTACGAAGCGGCGACCGCCTCTGTATCAAGGGCAACAACGGCGGCGGTAAGACCACCTTACTAAAACTTATCATGGGCGAATTGCCGCCCACCGCCGGCACAATGGAACGGACCGATTTCACTTCGGTCTATCTGGATCAGGAATATTCCCTCATCCGCAACGAGCGCAGTGTGCTGGAACAGGCGGAAGCCTTCAACCGCCGCCACCTGCCGGAGTACGAGGTGAAAACGATCCTGAACCGCTACCTCTTCCCCCGGGACGCATGGAACAAGCCTTGCAGCAAGTTGAGCGGCGGCGAAAAGATGCGCCTCTCCTTCTGTTGCCTGATGATTGCAGACAATACGCCGGATATGTTCATACTGGACGAACCGACCAATAATTTGGACATTGAAAGCATTGAAATCATCACGGCGACGATACGCGATTATGCAGGTACAGTGGTCGTTGTCTCGCACGACAGGGATTTCTTAAGGGAAACAGGGATTAAAAATGAAATATTTCTCGCATAAATCGCATAAATCTGTAATATTGGTATAAACTACTGCTTTTTCGATAAGTGATTTTTCGATGAAGTTTGTATATTTGCTGCGTTTCATTGTAATCGCAATCGATCCTGAATATGAAAGACTAACCACAATAATTACAACAACTTATGTTACGTACAATCAGACTAACCATTGCTATCGTATTTTTCTCTCTCATCACGTTGCTGTTCCTCGATTTCACAGGAACATTGCACGCATGGCTCGGATGGCTGGCCAAGATTCAGTTCCTGCCTGCCGTACTGGCATTGAATGTGGGCGTAGTGCTGTTCCTCGTCATTCTGACGTTGGTATGCGGACGCGTCTATTGCTCTGTTATCTGCCCGTTGGGCGTGTTTCAGGATATCATTTCCTGGTTTTCAGCAAAGCGGAAGAAGAACCGTTTCCGCTACTCGCCCGCGCTGAAAGGACTGCGCTACGGTGTATTGGGAGTATTTGTACTGGCTATTATTGCCGGTCTGAACTCCTTTTTCGTGCTACTGGCACCTTACAGTGCCTACGGGCGTATCGTCTCCAGCTTCTTCGCCCCGCTCTACCAGTGGGGAAACAACGGGCTTGCCTATCTTGCCGAACGTGCCGACAGCTACGCATTCTATCAAACGGACGTGTGGATGAAAAGCCTGCCCACGCTCATCATTGCAGCAGTCACCCTGGTCGTGATCGTAGTGCTGGCATGGCGTAGCGGACGTACTTACTGCAACACCATCTGTCCGGTAGGTACAGTGCTCGGCTTCTTGTCGAAATTCTCCCTGCTGAAACCGGTGATCGATACCGGGAAATGCAACAACTGCGGACTGTGTGCCCGCAACTGCAAGGCCTCGTGCATCAACTCCAAAGAGCACAAGATAGACTACAGCCGCTGTGTGGCCTGTATGGACTGCATCGGTAAGTGCAAGCAAGGCGCCATCACCTACACACGCCGCAAACCTGCGCCTGCCGCCGCCCCGGGAACAACCGTGACCGCCGAACAGGTAAACAGCGCCCGCCGTACCTTCTTCTCCGCCTCGGCGCTGATTGCCTCTACCGCCCTCTTGAAGGCGCAGGAGAAAATGGTGGACGGCGGACTTGCCACCATCGAGGACAAGAAGATACCCAACCGCGCCACGCCCATCACCCCGCCGGGTTCGCTAAGCGCGCGGAACCTCGCCAGTCATTGCACGGCTTGCCAGCTCTGTGTATCGGTATGCCCCAACCAGGTGCTCCGCCCTTCTTCCAACCTGATGAAGCTGATGCAGCCCGAAGCATCCTACGAACGCGGTTATTGCCGGCCGGAGTGTACCAAGTGCTCGGAAGTTTGTCCGGCAGGCGCCATACTGCCCATCACGAAGGCTGATAAGTCGGCGATTCAGGTGGGGCACGCCGTATGGATCAAGGAAAACTGCATCTGCATTACCGACAATATGGAATGCGGCAACTGCGAACGCCACTGTCCGGTGAATGCCATACAAATGGTTCCGTCCGACCCGAAGGATGAAAAATCCATCAAGATTCCGGTAGTCAATACCGAACGCTGCATAGGCTGCGGAGCGTGCGAGAACCTTTGCCCGTCGCGCCCGTTCAGCGCCATCTATGTAGAGGGACACCTCATGCACAGAACGGTGTAAAAGGACAGTGATTAGTGATTAATGATTTTAGATTCGGCATATGAAAAAAGAACTTCAGAATAAGATAAACCGCCGCGACTTCTTCAAGCTCGCCGGCACAGGGACAGCAGTAGGTGCCGCCGCATTGTACGGCTGTTCCGGCAAGAAAGAGAATACGGACAGCGAATCGGCTGCCCTGGGCGAAGTGCCCACCGACAAGATGACCTACCGCACCAATCCCACCACGGGCGACCGCGTCTCCCTGCTGGGCTACGGTTGTATGCGCTGGCCTACCCGCAAGCGCTCCGACGGCGAGGGCGACGAGATAGACCAGGAAGCCGTAAACGAGCTGGTGGACTATGCCATCGCCCACGGAGTAAACTACTTCGATACATCCCCGGCATACGTGCAGGGACTTTCGGAACGTGCCACAGGCATCGCCCTGAAGCGCCATCCGCGCGAGAAGTTTTTCATAGCTACCAAGCTGTCCAACTTCAACTCCAGCACCCAGACCCGCGAAGGCTCCCTTGCCATGTACCGCAACTCCTTCAAGGAACTGCAAGTGGACTACATAGACTATATGCTGCTGCACAGCATCGGTTCCGGCGGTATGGACGCGCTCCACGCCCGCTACCTGGACAACGGCATGCTGGACTTCCTGGTAGAAGAGCGCAAGGCCGGACGCATCCGCAACCTCGGTTTCTCCTATCACGGCGACATCGAAGTATTTGACTACCTGCTCGCCCACCACGACGAATACAAATGGGACTTTGTGCAGATACAGCTCAACTACGTGGACTGGAAACACTCCAAAGAAATGAACGAGCGCAATACCGATGCCGAATACCTGTATAATGAACTGTCGAAACGCGGCATCCCCGCCGTCATCATGGAGCCGCTGCTGGGCGGACGCCTCTCCAGGCTGAACGACCACCTGGTAGGACGGCTCAAACAGCATCGTCCGCAAAACAGCGTGGCATCCTGGGCCTTCCGCTATGCCGGCAGTTTCCCCGATGTGCTGACCGTGTTAAGTGGTATGACGTACATGGAGCATCTGCAAGACAATCTGCGCACCTACTCCCCGCTGGAACCCTGTACCGAAGAAGAACTGGAACTGCTGGAAGATACCGCGCAGCGGATGCTGCAATATCCCACCGTGCCGTGCAACGACTGCAAGTACTGTATGCCCTGCCCCTACGGACTGGATATCCCCGCCATCCTGCTGCACTACAACCGTTGCGTCAACGAAGGCAATGTTCCCAAGAGCGGCCAGGACGAGAACTATCGCGAAGCGCGCCGTGCCTTCCTCGTGGGCTACGACCGCAGTGTGCCGAAACTCCGGCAGGCAAGCCATTGCACCGGTTGCAACCAGTGTAACCCGCATTGCCCGCAGAACATCGACATCCCGAAGAAGCTGCAAGAGATAGACCGCTTTGTAGAAGACCTGAAACAGGAAAGGATATAAATCAATAACGCCGGGGGGGAGTATAGTCAGCCCTATAGATACGGTCGAAGAAAGGCGCCCATTCGTTCTCCGAAATGCCTATCTGCAAACCGTAGAAATGAGTATCTGTCTCCCGGTATTCCCGAACCTTATCCGTAAGCGCTGCCGGGACTTGAGGTATTTTAAAGTCACTGATCCACAGAACGTCCGCGTTCATATATTCCTTCCTCGATTGCAGCAGCCCGAAGGTAGCCTGCAACATACGCGTGGCATCCGTATCTCCGCAAGCCGTCTTTGCGAAGAATTCGAGCAGGCGTGCCCGCTCCTTTCGTACATCAATCGGATGGATGGATACGGAGAAAGCTATCAGGAAGCAATCCCGATGCTGCCTGTCCGCCATTTCCAGAAGTTTTATCAGCAGGCTGTGGGCAATCTTTTCAGGCGTGCCCGCCATGCTGCCGGAAGTATCCAGGCAGACAATCATCGGGCCTTTCTGCCGGGCAGGTTTGGTTTCCAGGCGCCGGGCGGGTTGCATAATCTCTGATTTGTAGCGAAAGGTCTGAAGTTTGCGCGTCAGATATTTGTAGACAAACAGGTCTTCCAGTTCATCATCGGCACAATGCGCCATTTCGATGGGCAGCAGGGAGTTCAGGTCGTTCCCCACGGTGATGCCTAAGATGTCGCTTTTGGAAGCGTGCTCCAGCTTGTAGACGTCGCCCTCTGAAACGTATATCTTATCCTGTCCTTCGTCGTCGGCAATGCGTCCCATCCTGTTCGCCACCTTTACAATCTCCGGGTGCTCCCGCTGGATGCGGACAATCTTCCGTATCCGCTCAAAGTCCACGGTATTCCACATCCCGCTCATCAGCCCCCACGACTGGAAGAACTCATCTTTGTCTATCTGTTTCTGCCGGATGTACTCCGGGATATCCTTCAGATTGGCACGGAGCCGGCGTTCCAGGGCGTCTTTGCGGAATTCTATTTCCTTCTCCTTCTCGTCCTGCAACTTCTGCCGGAAGGCTTCTTCCCAGTCATCCACCATCTTCTCCCAAACCTCGTCATCGGCGTACTTGCCTTCGGTGCCGAACTGGCTTTTGTAGAAACGGTGGTCGAAACCGTATTCCCGGTATTTGTCCGAAACCTGCTGCATCAATGCCTGCCAGCCGTCCTTCCGTTTCTTTACCGACCACTCCAACACAAGTTTCATATCGTTTTGTTCCGACTGGCTCTTTTGCAGGTTGTATTTCTCCTTTTCCAGATTCAGCTGGATAAACTGGCTCATGGTGTCGTAGAAGATGCGGGCGCAGATGTCATCGGTCAGCACCTGTACTTTTATCACCGGATCGTTCATTACGGACAGCAGGTAGGCGTACAACGGTTCCCGGCTCGCCGTTGCACATTCTCCGGTCTTTATGAACTTGTCCAGTGCCTGCACGTAGAAGGCGGCATCGTATCTGCTACTGCTCATCGCTCTGTGATATCTGTTGTTGTTGCGGGCTATTCATCGCCGTAGCGCAGTTTGCGTACATCGACACGCGCCCAGGCTATTTCCTTACGGATGGTGGCTACATATTGCGTTACGCTTGCTTTATCGTCCTGGGAAACGAAGATGTTTTCCGACAGGTCTTTCACCAGCCGGTCTATCTTTCCGGTAACGGCTTCCAGTTCGGTTTCATAATCCCGGTCGGTGATGGACAGGTTGCCAAGCCACAGTTGCTGTTCCTCTCCCTTCTTCAGGCGTCTCATGGGGAAGCGTACACCGTTGATGTACAGATGCCGGTCGTCCCGGTAAAGCGTGATGCGCTCGGCTCCCGCCTCTTTCATCTGGCTGATGTCCGCAAAGGTGCGGATAACGGTTCGCTTCGGGTTCAGCGGATCGGGGTACATCACTCCCATGGCGGGGGCATCTTTGGCGTTATACTCTTTCAGGTTCTTGTAGTCCACGATGAAGATGTAGGTATTTCCCGTTCCGTGATTCTCTACCTGGTAATAGAAATGGTCGGTTATCAGCAGGTCGTCATCCCGCCGGTCACCGTTCAGCCGTGCCTTGTCCAGCGCTTCGCGCACACGGCTCACTTTCAGGTCGGATTTTAAAGAAGAAGTGAGGGCGGCAATCTCTTTTACATAAAGGATGAACAGGGAACGGATTACGATCCGGCGAATTTCGGCGCACTCGTCCGGCTCGTTCCACAGGCAATGGTACACAGGAAGCAGATCGGTGATGCTGACCTCTGTGCGCCCGTGTATGAAGGCAGAGGTTTTCAGTAACCGCACGATATTCTTCCAACGCCGGTCACTGACGTACACGTTGCGGTGCAATTCGGACGCTTGCATATCCACCTTTTTCAGTTCTTTCCGAATCGCTGTGATGCATGCCAGGACGTCCGAAGGTACTGCCACCTTTCCTATTTCTTTTTGCCACCCGGCATATTCTTCGTTCGATATCTGCCATTCAGTAGTGTTCACTTCGTCGCAGTCGTCCAGCAGCATTTTGTAGAATGCATCTTCCTGCTTTATGCAAGTGCTGACGATACGGATCAGAAAGCGGTCCCACAGCGCTTCCAGTCCTTCTCCTTGCGTAGGCAGTTCATTACTGGCAGCAACCAGCAGTTTCAACGGCAGCTTCAGTTCCCGGTCTCCGTTTCGGAATAGCTTCTCATTAATCACCGTCAGCAGCGTATTCTGTATAGCCGGCCCCGCCTTCCATATTTCATCCAGAAACACCACATCCGCCGTAGGCAGATATCCATCTATCGCCCGTTCATATTTATCACACTCTTTCAGCCTGCTGATACTCACCGGCCCAAATATCTCGTCCGGCGTAGAGAAGCGCGACATCAGATACTCAAATGCCTTCGCCCCCACAAAAGCCTCTTTCAGCCGTCGTGCCACCATCGACTTTGCCACTCCCGGAGATCCCAGCAATAATATACTTTCTCCTGCCAAAGCCGCCAACAAAGACAATCCTATCTCAGCTTCTTTCTCATATACTCCCCGGTTCATCTCAGCCAAGAGCAGTTGTATGCGTTCCCTTATTTCCATTCTTATTTATAGTAATTCTATTTCCAATGTTCAATATTGAAAGAAGGTACAAAGATAGCAATACCACTCAACTATGCACAGCGATTATTACATTTTCCTTCTTTTTCCTTGCTTCTTTCAAAAACAACATTTAACTTTGGCGGCGTGTAGGAGTGCCTACCAAAAGATTTATTAATACTTTATTAGAAGCGTCTTGCTTCATTCTTGTTAAACGGAAACCTGGGAAATTTTCGAAATCTACAAGAATGGCATTCAGACGGCTTCCGCGCTATAGCGTGGGGCTGATATGTCATTTCGTAGATTTAGGGCTTCTCAGGGCCTCTCTACAGCGAAGTGAAACAATCAGTTTCACGCTTCGTGTTTGTAATAGGCCCTTTATGGAACTGAGGAGAGCCGCAAAACAATCTTATTCACAACATGAATAATCAAAAACGAGAAAAGTATGAACCGCCGGTAGTAGAGGTGCTGGTGGTTGCAGTGGAATGTGGCTTTGCAGGAAGCGGCGGCGGTGGTGGCACCGGAACCGGTAGTGCCGACGCCACATTGCCGGAGTGGGGCCATAACCCCGGCGATTGGGAGTAGTCCTCTTCAGTTAACACAAAAAAATCATTTAAAGAAATTAATCATGAGAAAATTATTCAACGTTAGTGCCCTGCTGTGCGCAGTGGCTCTGGCAACCAGTTGCTCCAACGAAGAAATCGTGGAGAACGGAACAGCTGTTGACGGCTTTACATTAGTAGCCACAACGGGAGCAGACACAAGAACATCGGTAGATGATAACTACAAAGTGAACTGGACAACCGGTGATGCTTTCTATGTATTTGGTAACAATACCAAAGATAAAACTTATTCCAGCAGGGGAACGTTAACCTTAAAAGGTGCAGGTGGAGCAACAGGAACTTTCGAAGGCACGGTGATAGGTACGGTATCTAAGCTGCAGTATGCGGTTTATCCGGCTGGAGAATACGATCCCACGGACATGACCCTAACTTTCCCTGATAAGTACACCTATCCTGTTAGTAACGCGCCGATGTTTGGCAAAGTGAACTCCAATGATGGTAAGGTGGCATTCGAACAACTGCTTTGCGGCATGATGCGTGTCACGCTAAACGGTTTGGAAGAGAATGCGACAGGCTCACTGACGCTGACCAGTAATAATACAGACATCACCGGTTCGGCTGCGCTGACAATAGGAGCTAATGGTAAGGCAACGCTTTCCGGTTTGTCGAATAAGCAAGGTAAAACGATAACACTGTCTTTCAAGAACGAAGGTACTACAGGCTCGCTGTTGCTGGATATTCCTTTGCCTGCCGGCACTTATGGTAACGACCTCACCGCTACGCTGCAAATTGACGAAGCCAAAGCTGTAGCGTTTACGACAGAGGCTGATTTTGCGATAACAGACCGTGAAATCAAGGAGATGGCCGAACTTACCATTGCTAAAGTTGACGGTACCACCACTATCGAGTTCACTAAAAAAGTGGCAAACTCGGCAGAGGCCAACAATGAGTTGGCGGCAGGTGCAAAGAACGTCACGGTTACTGATATGGGTTCAGGTAGTGAGCTTGAGATTCCGAACAACAGTTCAGCAGACGACCCTGTTACAATCAATGTCACTGCTGCAACTACCGAGAGCTTCACAGTGAAGGGAGCCCAGGGTGGTACTACAGGGGCAATAAAGATTAATCTGCCGGAAGGTTCTAAAGGAACAGTGACCGTTGAGAACATAAAAAGCGTAGAGATTAGCGGTGGCTGGGATCAAACATCCGGTACGAGTGGAGATCCCTTGGTGATAGCAGCCACAGCTGGCACCGGCGTAGAGGAGTTGACCGTGAAGGAAATTGAACACGTAGAAGTTAGCGGCACTTGGAAGAAGGTGACTGCCAGCACAGGTGATAATACCTTTGTAGTGAAAGCTGATGCGGTGATAGAAGAGTTGATTGTTAACGACGGTAACATCGAAATTAAAGAAGGTGGTGAGGTTAAAAAGCTGACACTGAATAATGATGTGACCATCAACAACTCATTTGATGTATTGGCAGGAAAATCAATGGCGATAGACTTAGGGACATATACATTGACGTTGCCGAGTAGACCAGCAAATATTCCAAAGAATTTTGTTCGTCTTTATGAGGGTGCCAGTCTCACGATAACCGGCGATGCAACCCAGCAAGGAAAGGTAGTTGATAAGTCCAGAGGAATATCTTTGCATGAAAGCAATACCCAATTTACAATGACGAATGTGGAATATAGTGCAGACAATAAGAATGCAGACGGTATCCTTCTGAATAATAATGTCAGCAACACGGTTGTCAAAGTAGAGAACTGTAAAATGAAGAGCGTAGAATACTGTCTGAATACAAATGCTTCGACACCGGTTGGCAACAACAACGCAGTTACACTTACCAGCTCTATCTTCACTGCTACCGAAACACCTCTTATGGTGAACAACAGCGCTACACTGACGGCTACGGGCTGCACCTTCACGGGCGGCTGGCAGGCTGCTCTCCTGCGTGGCGGCACGTTTACATTTACTAATTGTGGCTTTAACTTGAGTGTCACCAGTTATGGTTCAAGCACCAAAGATTTTGGCGCTACTCCCTGGGGCGAAGGAAACCAAGCCCCTTCCGCCGCAATTACGGCAGGCAACAGAAGTAGTGCGAATTATGACTATGAGACAACCTTCTCTTTGAAAAATTGCACCTTTACTGTTGCTAATTCAAAGGATGAACAAACCTATCCCTCTATCTATATAGATGCCGAGAAGGAAAAACAGAACCAAGGTGTCACATTCAACTATGATGATGCTTCCAAAACTTCCTTCGATGATGCCGGAACCGGTCTTAAGATCCTCGAAACAAGCGGAAAGGTTACAGTAAACAATAAACAATATATCGTGGATTAACCACTCTTCCCAAGCCTCGATAATTATGCCCTTGGCATAAAATAATAAGCCCTTGCAATAATCCGATATTGCAAGGGCTTAATTTATTTAGGGTTCACAAAGTTCAAGGTTCGCTTATAAGCCTAACTTTCCGCCGACATCGGGAAATTTCCGGTAATTCGTCCCCCATGCTTCACAAACAAAGCTTTCTCTGCCTTCTTTAGTATCCGCTTCCCGGTAAAGGCAGATAAGTTCTGCTTGACAGCCTCGTTCACAAAATCGGTGAAAGAAATCCGGCAAATATTCCAAACTTCCTACGAGAAGTAAAACATAGATGCCCGCAATCCGTTACTTTTTTTCGGACAATTCTTCCAGCTCTTTCTGATTAGTGCGGCGGAATTTGAGATTCATAGGAGTACTTTGAACCTTTTGACCCTAACCCGTACCTTTCGGCAACTCCGATTTTTTCACTAAAACACTGATAACCAAACTGAATACAATTTCTGTTTCGGGATCCGTAAAATCCGCCTCCGCCAGTTTAGCGGTAACTTTCCGCACCAATACGATGAATTCTTTTAATGATATTTTTTTACTCTTTCAACTTTTTCCCATTCGCATTCTTCTAATCATTCTTGTTCTATTTCTCTTCTCCCTCGTACCTGATTCGCTTCTCCTTCGCTTCTATAGGGGGAGAAAATGAGCGAACCAGGTACGACTCGGGTACGAACCGGGTACGAAGAAGGTACGGGGCGGGTCTAATTGTTCTATTTGTCGTTTTTTTAAAGAATACAATGAATGGAAATTCCGATGCATATAGATAAGATAGAATAAGCCGCAAATTTTACGGCTTATTCTATGAGGTTAACCGCAAACCACTTCCTACTGATGATTCTCCTAGCACAAAAAAGAAGGGATACATTCTTCTGAAAAGAACATATCCCTTACTCTATAATAAATTTAGTGTGCTTACATCTGAAGGCTATAATATTGCATTGCCTCCATCCAGTTCTTACCGGCTTTGGTAAGAATACTCTTAAACGAATTCACAATCTTTTTCTTCATAATCTTAAAAATTAAATCTAAATACCTAAAACTTGGGGCCCGGAAGGGCAGTATTACTACTTCTCCGGCATATACCCCATCATCAACATCTCATTTCTACCGACTTCAGCAAGAATACGTTTCAAGACCTTTACAATCTTCTTTTTCATAACCTTAAAATTTAAATCTAATACCTGAAAACTAAAATTCAATACTCAACGAAAGGGGATGAATGCTTAAAGCATTACATAACCCCAAATGTTCTTATCGGCTTCGCCGATGTGCTTTAATAAATTCTTTAACTTTTTCATTTTGTTATCCTCCTAAAATCAATCTTGTTATCCTTAAAAATTACTTGTTATCCTATTGTATTCATGTTTAACAACACAAAAATAGAGCCTTTGTTCAAGATAGCAAGCAAAAAAGAGAAGAAAAGTATGTTATACAACATATTTCTTGATTTACGTCAATTACTCCGAAGTTACAACAAAAGAAAGGTGGAGAAATGAAGAAAAGCAGAGCCGTTTTGGCAGAGACGGGACAAGATGTCAGAGACAAAAAAGCAGGATGCTTGTAGAAACACCCTGCTTTTATACCTTATTATATAATAGGTTATTTTAATTCTTAACCTATTCCATCTTCAGTAATTACTCCATCTACCAATCTTCTTAGCTCTTCTTTATTTGGCAAATATAGCTCATACTTTGAGACGAATAGTTTAGAGTCCATGCCATAGGTGGCGTATTCAACCAATAATTCATCTTTGGTATGGCTGAGAATAATACCAATAGGCGGATTATCGTCCGCCATATTTTCTTCTTTGGCAAAATAGCCCATATACATATTCATCTGTCCAATATCCCTATGCTGCACTGCGTTTTTCTTTAAATCAATCAAGACGAAACACTTAAGGATTCGGTGGTAAAACACCAAATCAATATGATAATGACGATTACCTATGGTAAGCGGATATTGGCGCCCAATAAAAGCAAATCCCTTTCCTAACTCCAATAAGAATGTTTGCAGATTATCAATCAGTTTTTGCTCTAAATCACATTCGCTATATTTCTTTTTTTCCTGAATACCGAGAAATTCGAGTGTATATGTATCCTTTACAACATCTCCGGGCTGCTGAATAACAATCCCTTTTTGCGAAAGTTGCAAGATGCCCTCTTTATCTTTGCCGGCTGCCAAACGCAGATAAAGAGCACTATCCATCTGTCTGCGAAGAGAACGAACATTCCAATTCTCAGCAATACACTCTTTCTCATAGAAACTACGCTCAAGCTCATCGTCAATAGTTATCAATTCGCATATATGCGACCAACTTAATTTGTCAGACACTGTCTGACAAATTGGGTATAACAAGTAGAACTTACGCATATTGTTAAGATTAGGACGACTATATCCTTTTCCTAACTTGAAGCGAAGTATCTTCGCCAAAGAAGAAAGCAATGCTGTTCCATATTGAGCTTTAGCATTGCCTTGTTGCTCAAACTCAACAATGTATTTACCGATACTCCAATATGTAGCAACCATAGTTGTATTTATTGCTTTGCTTAACCGGTTCTTTGTGTCCGTTACCAAATTAGTAATATCATCCGCCAACTGATTTAATTCCTGGCCGCCTAACACAACTGATACATTCTGCTTACTTATTTTATTTACCATATTCATCAATTACATGATTATTCCATCTCATCATCGATAACAAGAAACAGAGTGTAACGAATGCCATTTCAGTCTTTCGCTACACTCTGCTCAAATTTGCAGCCTCCCCTCAAGAGGTTATCCTATATCCTTATTTCTCCGGAGTCTGCTCCAGCGTAGCGACCAGGAAGTCGTAGAACTTGGAAACAGTAGGAATCAGAGCACGTTCATCCGGCGAGTGCGGAGAGCGCAAGGTAGGACCGAAGGAAATCATATCGAGTCCCGGACAGTTGGCGCCGATGATGCCACACTCCAGACCGGCATGGATTACCTTCACGGCAGGCTCTACGCCAAACTGCTGCTTATAGGACAGCTTCATGGCATGGAGAATGGGAGAATCTACGTTGGGTTGCCAGCCGGAATAGCCGCCGCTCAATTCTACCTTCATGCCTGCCATAGCGAAACAAGCGCTCAGACTGTCGGCAAGGAAGTCCTTCATGGTATCGCAAGAACTGCGTGCCAGGATACGAACTTCGGCTTTGCCTCCGCCGATAATGACAATGGCGAGGTTTGAAGAGGTTTCTACGGTGTCGGGCACGGTGGGTATCATGCGCATCACACCGTTCTGGCAGGCCATCAGGACGTTAATCATGTTATCCTGAATCTCTGTAGGAACCACGGCAGCAGGCATGGGAACTTCCTCCATCGTCAGCGTAATGTCGCTTTCAATCGGAGCATATTCGTCATTGAGCTGTACTTCGTATTCCTTGATATAGTCTTCCAGACCTTCCATATCTTCAGGGTTGAACACCAGCACGGCATGGGCTTCACGCGGAATAGCATTACGCATATTTCCACCTTCGAAGCTTGCCAGTTGGGAGTCGAACTCTACCAATAAGTCGTGCGCCACGCGAGCCAGCAACTTGTTGGCATTGCCGCGTCCTTCGTTGATTTCCAGACCGGAGTGTCCGCCACGCAAGCCTTTCAGTGTTATCTGGCGGGCTACAAAGCCGGCAGCAGGCGCTTCTTCCTTATATTCCAGTGTGGCGGTGATGTCAAGACCACCGGCGCAGCCGATATAAAGTTCTCCTTCGTCCTCAGAATCGAGGTTCAGCAGGATTTCTCCTTTCAGGGTTCCGGGTTTCAGACCGAAAGCACCGTACATGCCCGTCTCTTCGTCCTTGGTAATCAAGGCTTCCAGCGGACCGTGCTTCAGGCTGTTGTCTTCCAGAACTGCCATGATGGCTGCAACGCCCAAGCCGTTATCGGCACCCAGCGTAGTACCTTTGGCTTTCACCCAATCTCCGTCGATATAGGTTTGAATGGGATCTTTTGTAAAGTCGTGAACGGTATCGTTGTTCTTCTGAGGCACCATGTCCATGTGAGCCTGAAGGATGACGCCTTTGCGATTTTCCATACCCGGAGTGGCAGGCTTGCGGATAATGACATTGCCGACTTCATCGACAAATGACTCCAAACCCAACCCCTTGCCGAAATCAACCAAAAACGCGGTGATCTTCTCCATATGTCCCGACGGACGGGGGATTTGGGTCAGCGAATAGAAATGCTTCCACACATTCTGTGGAGCTAACTGTAAGATTGTACTCATAATTCTATAAAGTTAGTTTTCGCAAATATAACAGTTTATTCCCATAACTCGTAATAAACAATGTTTTTTCATGCGAAAAAGCAATCTCAAACAGGGATATTTCAGTTTATCTTCTTGCGGTTTACAAGCGAGAGGTGTAACGAGCCCCAGATACCGAGTACAATGACCAGCAGTGTCTGTATGCCATGCACTATCAGCGCAAAGATACCGGCATCCGTAGCATTCACCCCGTAGAGCATCATCATAGTGATGACGGCAAAGTGCCAGGGGCCTGCCCCGTTGGGCGTGGGTACGATGACGGCAAACGTTCCGCCGACAAACATTACCAATGCGGCAAGAAAGCTAAGATGGTCGGTAAACTGGAAACAAAAGAAGGTGATATAGAAATGATAGAAATAGCATGCCCAAATAAGTAAAGTATAAAGAATAAATAGCGGGACATTCTTCACCTTTCGGAGTGACATCACGCCTTCCCATACATTCAGCACAATTCCTTTCACCCGTTCAAAGAAAGAAAGCATGCGCAGCAGGTAATACAAAAGGACGCACACCCCAATAATGGAGAAAAGGACGACATAGAACCAGGGAGACGTCACCAGATGCACCAACGACGGTATCTTGGTTCCCGTCTCGGCAAAAAACTGCATGAAAACGGGCATTTGTACCAAGAAGGTGATTCCGGTAATCAAGAGAATGCAGAGGGTATCGACCAGCCGCTCGGTAACCACTGTACCCAGAGATTTGGCAAAAGACACATTGTCGTACTTGGCAAGCACTCCGCAACGGGAAACTTCCCCCACACGGGGCAATATCAGGTTGGTGGCATAGGAAACGAAGATGGCATCTACACAGTCGCTCGTCCGGGGACGGGCGCCCATCGGCTCCAATGTCTGCTTCCAACGCCATCCGCGAAACACATGGCTCATGACTCCGAAAAACAACGACAGCAGCATCCATCCCCAATTTGTGCCATGCAGCAGGACATATTCGGCCTTTGCAAAGTCAAAATCGCGATACACCCAATAGAGGATAAAGCCGCCCAACAGGATAGGTAAGACAACTTTCAATGTCTTTTTTAATAGTTTATTCATCTTGAATTCGTCATTCTTCAAAATTATGGATTACCTTTGCTCCGCAAATATAGCGTAAACCGAGAGGCGTACCAAATAAGCTTGTTTATTTTTAATGCCGGAGCGTAGTTTGTATTTGCGGAGCAAAAGTAACGATTTAGTTGATACATGAGATTAGTTAAACCCAAAAAGTTTCTCGGCCAACATTTCCTGAAGGACCTGAAAGTGGCACAGGACATTGCCGACACGGTGGACGCTTGTCCCGGACTGCCGATTCTGGAAGTAGGTCCGGGCATGGGCGTATTGACCCAGTTTCTCCTGCCCAAAGAGCGTATAGTCAAGGTGGTAGAGGTGGATTACGAGTCAGTAGCCTATTTGCGTGAATCCTATCCGCAACTGGAAGACTGCATCATTGAGGACGACTTCCTCAAAATGAACCTGCAACGGCTGTTCGACGGCCGGCCTTTTGTGCTGACGGGAAACTATCCTTATAACATATCCAGTCAGATTTTCTTCAAGATGCTGGATAACAAGAACCTGATACCTTGCTGTACAGGCATGATACAGAAGGAAGTGGCCGAACGCATCGCCGCCGGACCGGGCAGCAAAACATATGGCATACTGAGTGTGTTGATACAGGCATGGTACAAAGTGGAGTATCTGTTCACAGTGCATGAACACGTATTCAATCCACCGCCCAAAGTGAAGAGCGCAGTCATCCGTATGACGCGTAACGACACGCAGGAGTTGGGATGTGACGAAAAACTGTTCAAGCAGGTAGTGAAAACCACCTTCAACCAACGCCGCAAGACACTGCGCAACTCCATAAAGCCGATACTCGGCAAGGATTGCCCGCTGACGGAAGATACTTTATTCAACAAACGTCCGGAACAGCTTTCGGTACAGGAGTTCATAAGCCTGACGAATGAAGTGGAGAAGGCGTTGAAGGAAATTAGTGAAAGACAAAGAAACTGATACCAAGTCCTATGGAAATAGACCAAGAATACATAAACAACGTCAAAAGCCTTATCGAGCAGAAAGATGCTGAAAACGTCAAGTCGCTTTTGACCGACCTTCATCCGGCGGATATTGCAGAACTATGCAATGATCTCGACGCGGAAGAAGCCCGTTTCGTATACCGTCTTCTCGACAACGAAACAGCAGCAGACGTATTGGTTGAAATGGACGAAGACGTCCGGAAGGAGTTCTTGGAAATCCTTCCTTCCGAAACCATCGCCAAGCGCTTCGTGGATTATATGGATACGGACGACGCCGTAGACCTGATGCGTGAACTCGACGAAGACAAGCAGGAAGAAATCCTCTCGCACATCGAAGACATTGAGCAGGCGGGCGATATCGTAGATTTGCTGAAATATGACGAAGACACCGCCGGTGGTCTGATGGGTACGGAAATGGTAACCGTCAACGAAAACTGGAGTATGCCGGAGTGTCTGAAAGAAATGCGCCTGCAAGCCGAGAAACTGGATGAAATTTATTATGTATACGTCGTTGACGACGAAGAACGCCTGCAAGGCGTCTTCCCGCTAAAGAAAATGATAACCTCTCCTTCCGTCTCCAAGGTGAAGCATGTGATGAGAAAAGACCCTATCTCCGTCCATGTAGACACCCCTATCGACGAAGTAGCACAGATCACCGAAAAGTACGACTTGGTAGCAGTACCCGTAGTCGACAGCATCGGACGTCTGGTCGGTCAGATTACCGTGGACGACGTAATGGACGAGGTACGCGAGCAGTCCGAACGCGACTACCAATTAGCATCCGGTTTGTCCCAGGACGTAGAAACGGACGATAATGTGATGCGCCAGACCTCGGCACGCCTTCCGTGGCTGCTCATCGGCATGATAGGCGGTATCGGCAACTCCATGATATTGGGCAATTTTGACGCCACCTTTGCCGCCCACCCCGAAATGGCACTCTACATCCCGCTGATCGGCGGTACGGGCGGAAACGTGGGAACCCAGTCTTCGGCCATCGTAGTACAAGGCCTCGCCAACAGTTCGCTGGATGCCAAAGACACTTTCAAACAGGTTGCCAAGGAAGCAGTGGTTGCAATCATCAATGCAACCATCATCTCCTTGCTGGTATATATCTATAATTTTATCCGGTTCGGCGGTACGGCTACTGTCACATACTCCGTATCCATCAGCCTCTTTGCAGTCGTCATGTTCGCTTCCATCTTCGGAACGCTGGTGCCCATGACACTCGAAAAGCTGAAGGTTGACCCCGCCATTGCCACCGGCCCTTTCATTGCCATTACCAACGACATCATAGGCATGATGCTCTATATGGGTATCACCGTACTGCTGTCGTAAAAACGAGGAGATTGAAAAAAAATCAAGTAAAATTGTATGAAGTAATCATTTTATTTCATTAATTTGTAACCTAATGTAATCCGAACGGGAGAACCCCGTTTCTAAAAAGTAAATACAATGACGGACACTCATGACACTAATCTCCCCGAAAAGCCGGTGGAATTAGAAGAAGAAAAGAAAGCAGCAGAGGTTTCTGAACCGGCAAAAACAGAAACTCCTACTGAAGAAGTTACCTCAGAAAAGCCGGCAGAGCCTGTTCAGAAGCTCACAAAAGAGGAAATCCTTGCCAAACTGAAAGAGGTTGCCGCAGATGTGGAGAACATCGCCAAACCGGAAATAGACAGTCTGAAGCAAGCTTTCTACAAGATACATAATGCTGAACAAGAAGCGGCCAAGAAACTGTTTATCGAAAACGGGGGTGCTGCAGAGGACTTCGTTCTACAAACCGACAGTGTGGAAGAGGAGTTCAAGGAGATCATGACCGTCATCCGAGAAAAAAGAAACGCACTGACTGCCGAAGTGGAGAAGCAGAAGGAAATGAATCTGCAAATCAAGCTTTCTATTATCGAAGAACTGAAAGAACTGGTGGAATCTCCCGAGGACGCCAATAAGAGCTATACAGAATTCAAGAAGCTGCAACAGCAATGGAACGAAGTGAAACTGGTGCCGCAAGCCAAAGTAAACGAACTTTGGAAGAACTACCAGCTATACGTCGAGAAGTTCTACGACTTGCTGAAGTTGAATAATGAATTCCGCGAATACGACTTCAAAAAGAATCTGGAAATAAAGAACCATCTCTGTGAAGCTGCCGAAAAGTTGGCAGACGAACCCGATGTAGTATCGGCTTTCCACCAATTGCAGAAGCTGCATCAGGAATTCCGCGATACGGGCCCCGTAGCCAAAGAGCTTCGCGACGAAGTATGGGCACGTTTCAAAGCAGCCTCTACTACCGTGAACCGCCGCCATCAGCAGCACTTCGAATCCTTGAAAGAAGTTGAGCAGAACAATCTGGACCAAAAGACGGTGATTTGTGAGATCATCGAAGCCATAGACTACAGCGAACTGACTAACTTTACCTCTTGGGAAAACAAGACGCAAGAGATCATTGCCCTGCAAAACAAATGGAAAACCATCGGCTTTGCTCCGCAAAAGATGAACGTGAAGATATTCGAGCGCTTCCGCAAGGCTTGCGACGAGTTCTTCCGCAAGAAAGGAGAGTTCTTCAAGACACTGAAGGAAGGCATGAACGAGAATCTGGAAAAGAAACGCGCCCTTTGCGAAAAGGCCGAAGCTTTGAAAGACAGTACCGACTGGAAAGCGACTGCCGACGAACTGGTGAAATTGCAGAAGGAATGGAAAACAGTAGGCCCGGTAGCCAAGAAGTACTCGGATGCCATCTGGAAACGCTTCATCTCTGCCTGTGACTATTTCTTCGAACAGAAGAACAAAGCCACTTCTTCACAACGCAGCGTAGAACAGGAGAATCTGGAAAAGAAGAAAGCCATCATTGAAAAGCTGAACGCCATAGGCGAAGATGCAGATAGCGAGGAAGCTACCCAACAGGTGCGCGACTTGATGAAAGAATGGAACAGCATCGGACACGTACCGTTCAAAGAAAAAGACAAGATATACAAGCAATACCACGGACAGATAGACAAGTTGTTCGAGCACTTCAACATCAATGCATCGAATAAGAAGTTGAGCAACTTCAAGTCATCTATCAGTTCTATCCAGGAAGGCAGCCCGCAGGCTCTCTACCGCGAACGCGAGAAGCTGATGCACGCTTTCGAGAATATGAAGAGTGAACTGCAAACCTACGAAAACAACCTCGGTTTCCTGACCGCTTCTTCCAAGAAGGGCAACAGCCTGCTGACGGAAATTAACCGTAAGGTCGAAAAGTTGAAAGCAGATATCGAACTTGTGAAAGAAAAAATCAAAGTGATTGACGATAACATCAAACACGAAGGATAGCAAGGAAGACTTAGTAAAATGGAATGCGTCTCTATAAACTGCAATGCAGTTTATAGAGACGCATTTTTTATAAGGGAGAGATTAATGATGGAACAGACGAATACCCGTAAAGGTCATGGCAATGCCGTACTTGTCACAGGTTTCAATGACATGGTCATCACGTACGGAGCCGCCTGCCTGGGCAATATACTCCACCCCACCCTTATGAGCCCGTTCTATATTATCACCGAACGGGAAGAAAGCATCCGAACCTAAGGCCACACCTTTCAGTGTATCCAGCCAGGCACGTTTCTCTTCACGGGTCAGCACTTCCGGCTTTTCAGTGAAGAATTGTTGCCAGGCACCCTCGGCCAATACATCTTCATGGTCGTCGCTGATATAGATGTCGATTGTATTGTCACGGTCGGCACGGCGGATTTTCTCTACCCAGGGCAAGTTCAGCACTTTCGGGTGTTGGCGCAAGTACCAGATATCGGCCTTATTACCTGCCAGGCGGGTACAGTGTATGCGACTTTGCTGTCCGGCACCGATACCAATGGCTTGGCCGTCTTTCACGTAGCATACCGAATTCGATTGCGTATACTTCAAAGTGATGAGTGCAATCATCAGATCACGTTTGGCTGCCTCGGGAAATTCCTTGTTCTGAGTCGGGATGTTGGCAAACAGTTCATCGCCATTCAATTTTATTTCATTGCGGCCTTGTTCAAAAGTAACTCCAAACACGTCTTTGTGTTCAATCGGAGCAGGCTTGTAGTCCGGATTTATTTTAATCACATTATAAGTTCCCTTACGCTTGTTTTTCAAGATTTCGAGTGCTTCTTCCGTATATCCCGGAGCAATGACACCGTCCGACACTTCCCGGTTGATGAAACGGGCGGTAGCTTCATCGCAAGCATCGCTCAGAGCTATGAAATCGCCATAAGACGACATGCGGTCGGCGCCACGGGCACGTACATACGCATTGGCAAGCGGAGAAAGCGGCAGGTTGTCAACAAAATAAATCTTCTTCATCGTATCGTCCAGCTCCAGGCCGATAGCCGCACCCGCCGGGCTGACATGTTTGAACGAAGTTGCCGCCGGCATACCGGTAGCCTCTTTCAATTCTTTCACCAACTGCCATCCGTTCAGCGCATCCATAAAGTTGATGTATCCCGGACGTCCATTCAGGACTTCAATGGGCAGTTCCCCTTCCTGCATAAAGATGCGGGCCGGCTTCTGATTGGGGTTACAGCCGTACTTCAATTCTAATTCTTTTGCCATAGTATTTTTACTTGATATGATGTGCTAAATGGGAAAAGCCCTACTAAGTTGTCTTAGTAAGGCTTTATTGTTGGGCTACCTGGATTCGAACCAGGAATGACAGGACCAGAATCTGTAGTGTTACCATTACACCATAGCCCAATTACAGGTCATTTCTGTTTTGCGGTTGCAAAGATACAAAGATTTCGATAAACCAAAACAAAATAGGATATTTTTTTCCTAAAAATCTGATAAGACACCGTAAGACAAAGGATTATATAACTAAAAAAAATCAAAAATTGAAAGAGTTTTCCCCTTTTGCGTGTTTGATATGATAAATCAACGTATATTTGTCAACTGTTTTAATATAATAATATATAATGAACGAAACGAAAAAACTGATTCAACAGATAACAGAAGGTATTCAAGATAAAAAAGGAAAGAAAATCGTCATCGCAGACCTTACTAAAATTGATGATACAATATGCAATTATTTCGTCATTTGCCAAGGCAATTCTCCCAGCCAGGTGTCAGCCATTGTTGACTCCGTGAGAGATTTCGCGCGCAAAGGTGCTGATACCAAGCCCTTTGCCATAGATGGCCTGCGCAATGCCGAATGGGTAGCTATGGACTACTCGGACGTATTAGTGCATGTATTCCTTCCCGAAACAAGGGAGTTCTATAACCTGGAGCACCTTTGGGCAGACGCCAAATTAACTCAAATCCCCGACCTCGATTAAATTAGACGTATGGACAATAACACCAATAAAAAGCCCACTAAAGTAAATATGCCCAAGTTCAACCTGAATTGGTTGTACATGATCATAGCTATGATGCTACTGGGCCTATACCTTACCAACGAAAATGGTACGGCAACCAAGAACATCTCTTACGACGAATTCCAGCAATACGTGCGCGACGGCTACGTAAACAAGGTTATCGGCTACGACGATAACTCCGTAGAAGCCTATATCAAACCGCAGTATGTAGGAAATGTCTTCCGTCAGGACTCCAGCCGCGTAGGCAAGAATCCTCTGATCACCACCGAAGCCCCCTCGCGTGAGAGCCTGGGTAACTTCTTGCAGAAAGAAAGAGACGAGTCCCGTTTCGATGGTTCCATCAATTACGAAAAGAAACGGAATTATTTTGGCGCCATCCTCTGGCAGATACTCCCCTTTGCATTCCTCATCGGTTTCTGGATATACATGTCCCGCCGCATGAGTGGCGGTAGCGGTGTGGGCGGCGGTGGCGGCATCTTCAGCGTAGGTAAATCGAAAGCCCAACTGTTCGAGAAAGGCTCTCCTATCAAGATTACCTTCAAAGATGTAGCCGGACTTGCCGAAGCCAAACAGGAAGTGGAAGAAATTGTAGAGTTCCTCCGGGAACCGCAGAAATATACGGAGTTGGGTGGTAAAATACCTAAGGGCGCCCTGCTCGTAGGCCCTCCGGGAACCGGTAAAACCTTGCTTGCAAAGGCTGTAGCTGGAGAAGCGAACGTACCGTTCTTCTCTTTGGCAGGTTCCGATTTCGTGGAGATGTTTGTCGGTGTGGGTGCATCCCGTGTCCGCGACCTCTTCCGCCAGGCTAAGGAGAAAGCCCCCTGTATCGTGTTTATCGACGAGATTGATGCCGTGGGACGTGCGCGTGCCAAAGCTGCCGCTATGGGTGGTAACGACGAACGCGAGAACACCCTGAACCAGCTGCTTACCGAAATGGACGGTTTCGGCTCCAACAGCGGTGTCATCATCCTTGCCGCCACCAACCGCGTGGACGTACTGGATAAGGCCTTGCTTCGTGCCGGACGTTTCGACCGTCAGATACACGTAGACCTGCCCGACCTGAACGAACGAAAAGAAGTATTCGGCGTACACTTGCGCCCCATCAAGATAGACGATACGGTAGATGTAGAACTGCTGGCACGCCAGACTCCGGGATTCTCGGGTGCGGATATTGCCAACGTCTGCAACGAAGCTGCCCTGATAGCAGCACGCCACGGCAAGAAGTTCGTAGGCAAGCAGGACTTCCTCGATGCGGTAGACCGCATTGTTGGCGGACTGGAAAAGAAAACCAAGATTACCACCGAGGCGGAACGCCGTTCCATCGCCATACACGAAGCAGGCCATGCCAGTATTTCGTGGCTGCTGGAGTACGCCAATCCGCTGATCAAGGTTACCATCGTACCTCGCGGACGTGCTTTGGGTGCTGCCTGGTATCTGCCGGAAGAGCGTCAGATTACGACTAAGGAGCAGATGCTGGATGAAATGTGTGCCACTTTGGGCGGACGTGCTGCCGAAGATTTGTTCCTGGGTAGAATATCCACCGGCGCCATGAACGACCTGGAACGCGTGACGAAGCAGGCATACGGCATGATTGCCTATCTGGGTATGAGCGAGCAACTGCCTAATTTGTGCTACTATAATAATGATGAATACTCCTTCAACCGTCCGTACAGCGAAAAGACTGCGGAACTGATTGACGAAGAAGTAAAGAAGATGGTGAACGAACAATATGCACGTGCCAAGCAGATACTTTCCACCCATCAGGAAGGTCATAACCAGTTGGCGCAACTGCTCATCGACAAGGAAGTAATCTTTGCCGAAGACGTAGAGCATATCTTCGGCAAACGTCCCTGGGCTTCCCGTTCCGAAGAGATTATCAGCAATAAAACCTCCGCCGAGTTGAAGCAAGCAGAAGAGACGGAAGCCAAGAGAGCCGAAGAAGCTGAAAAGGAAGTGAAAGAAGAAGAGCATCATGAAAAATAATTTCATCCAACGCGCTATTACCGGCGTGTTATTCGTAGCTGTATTAGTGGGCTGTATTCTTTACGGCCCCCTTTCATTCGGTATATTGTTTACTATCATCAGTGCACTGAGCGTATATGAGTTCGCCCACTTAGTCAATCAAAACGACGAAGTAACCATCAACAAGACCATCACAGCCCTGGGCGGTGCATATCTTTTCCTCGCTTTGATGAGCTTCTGCACACAGCAGGGCATCGGTTCGGGCGTATTCCTTCCCTACCTATTGCTGCTGCTTTACCTGATGATAACGGAACTATACCTCAAAAGAAAGAACCCGATAGGCAACTGGGCTTACTCCATGTTGAGCCAACTGTACGTAGCACTGCCCTTTGCGTTGCTCAACGTACTTGCCTTCCAGAATTCTCCCGAAACCAGCAGCGTGACATACAACCCCATATTGCCGCTCTCCATCTTCGTATTTATCTGGTTGAGCGATACGGGCGCCTATTGCGTAGGCTCACTCATCGGCAAGCACCGTTTGTTTGAGCGCATCTCTCCCAAGAAATCCTGGGAAGGCAGCATTGGCGGGGCCGTTTTCTCTATTGCATCGTCTTGCGCATTTGCGCATTTCTTCCCTTTCATGTCCTATTTGCAATGGGCGGGACTGGCGATAGTAGTCGTTATCTTCGGCACGTGGGGAGACCTCACGGAATCGTTGATGAAACGTCAACTGGGCATAAAAGACTCTGGAAACATCCTGCCGGGGCACGGTGGTATGCTCGACCGCTTCGACAGTGCGCTGTTGGCTATTCCGGCAGCAGTGGTTTACTTGTATGCGATGACGATGTTCAGATAAGAAAGCTACACTACAAGACATAAAGAAAGCGCCAAGGCTATGATATATTCATGTCACCTTGGCGCTTTTTCACACACACTGATTCTCTCTCTCCTATTTTAACTGCATATTCGACAAATCGAAGTTATCCTTCACATTGCTATTCGAAGCCTGCTTCAAGTCGAAAGTTACTTCTACATCGCCATTTGTCTTTGAGTTCAGTTTCAGTTTGATACCTTTCGTTTCGGAAGTCACATCCAGACTGTTCAGATTGTAAGACACAGCGCCATAGTCATAATGGTTGGTCAAATCATCGTAGTCGTTGTAGCGCAGTTCCAGATGGATATAACCATCTTCACCGTACAAGTCCGCATCGTCTTGCGGACGCACCAGGCTGATGCGGTGTTTCGTCTTGGCGGGCAGGTTCTGCACAAAGAAGATATTCATGTAACCACCGCTGATGGTGATGTCTCCTTGATAGATCACTACGGGGTCATTGCCCAGTTCTTCATCATTTTCGGGGGTCAACGTCTCTACTTCTTTGGTCAGCACATTCTGCAACCTCAACACCTTTACGGCATGGTCGTATCCCTGGAATTCATCCGACAGGGGGTTGAATATCGTCAGTACACGCTGTCCGTCTACTGCATCATACCATCCCAGGTCTGTGTTTACCGGCCATAGCGTTCCCCAGGCATCGCTGTCCAGATAGAAAGCATTTCCCGTAACGCGCACGGTAGCCCAGTTCGGCGGGGTAAAATCGCCCAATGAATATCCGTCAGTATCATCACACGATTGCAATGCAGGCATCACTGCCAAACATATTGCCATAAATAACCAATGTAGTCTCTTCATAATCAAAGTCTTTTTTTTGTTTGTTTCTGTATAGGAAATACAAAAGCCGGGCATTTACTGCACCGGCTCTATATATTTTAACAAATTCTCAGAAGTCTTTCAGCAACGCCACCATCTCCTGCGCCGCCCGCTTCGGCGCTCCAGCCTCGCCCAGGCGCGATGCCATATACTCGTACCCGTCCAGCATCCGCTGCCGGTACTCCTTATTATATAGGATGCGCTCCAACTCCGAGCGGATTTGCTCTACCGTCATTGTATCCGCCACCAGCTCCTTCACAACTTCGCGATTGGCAATGAGATTGACCAGGGAGATATACTTCACCGTCAGGATATGTCGCCTCAGGAAAGCGATCACCTTCCCTATCGGCGTATGGTAGCACACAGCCTGGGGCACACGGAACAAAGCGGTTTCCAGCGTAGCCGTACCCGAAGTGACCAGCGCGGCATCTGCCTGCCGGAGCAACGGGAATGTCTTACCGAAGATAATCTTCACATCCGCATCGCCCACATACCGTTCGTAATACTCGGGAGAGATACCGGGAGCACCTGCCAGCACCAACTGATAATTGGGGAAAGCGGCGGCAGCCCGAAGCATATCGGGCAAATTATCCTTGATTTCCTGCTTGCGGCTGCCTGCCAACAAAGCAATAATAGGCCGGGAAGGCAGTCCGTTGGCTTGCACAAAGTCATCAAATGTCTCGGAACAAGAAGTCTGAAAAGCGGTCACTTCGTCCATCGTCGGATTGCCTACATAGTGTATAGGATATTGGTGCTTGCCCTCGAAGAACTCCACCTCGAAGGGAAGAATAGAGAACAACTCGTCCACATCCCGCTTGATGTTCTTGATGCGGTACTCCTTCCACGCCCATATCTTGGGAGAGATATAATAGTAAACGGGAATCGATGTATGGGCATGGATAAACTTGGCAATACTCAGGTTAAAGCCGGGATAATCCACCAGAATCAGCACATCCGGTTGCCAGGCCACGATGTCTTCCTTACAACGCTTCATATTGGCAAAGATGGTACGCAGGTGCAGCAACACGGGGATAAAACCCATGTACGCCAGTTCCTTATAGTGCTTCACCATCGTACCGCCCACGGCAGCCATCATATCGCCACCAAAGAAGCGGAACTCCGCATGGGGGTCCTCTTCTTTCAGCGCAGCCATCAGGTGAGAGGCATGAAGGTCGCCGGAAGCTTCGCCGACAATCAGATAGTACTTCATAATAGTTGATAGTTGAGAGGTGATAGTTGATAGATGAAAGGTAATAGATGAGAGTTGATAATTAGTAATCAAGATTGCAAGGCTGACATGCTGCATAGCAACTATCACCTATCAACTCTCAACTATCACCTATTCAAAACCAGGTTTTCAATTCATCTATCAAGCCGTATGCAGTGACGTCCACGGTAGTCGGGGTAATGGCTACATAGCCGTTGTCCAGCGCCCAATGGTCGTTCTGTTCGTTTTCGGCATCCAGGTTCTCGTATTCACCGGTCAGCCAGTAATAGTGGGTATCTCCGCGGTGGGCAAAGTTCTCCCATTCGTTAGTCCATTGACCTTTGGTCTGCTGGCATATCTTTACCCCTTTAAGTTCCTTCGTATCGGGGAAGTTCACATTCAGGCACGTCAACGGGGGCAAGCCTTTTTCCAATACCTGGCGGGCTATCTCACGGATATAAGGGCCGGCAGGTTCGAAGTCGGCATTCGGCTCGTGGTTGCAAAGGGAGAAGCCGATGGAAGGAACACCTTTCAAACAGCCTTCTACCACTACGCCCATCGTGCCGGAGTAGTGCACGTTGATGGAAGAGTTGTCGCCGTGGTTGATACCGCCTACTACGAGATCGGGCTTGCGGTCGAGCACGGTATGGAAAGCTAATTTCACACAGTCGGTGGGAGTACCGGAGCACTTATAAACCGTCAGCCCCACATCCTTGCGGAGCAACTGATAGCGTATCGGTTCCGTCACTGTCAGCGCACAAGCAGCGCCCGAGCGCGGAGCATCCGGTGCCATTACTACAATCTCGCCCAGCGGACGAAGAAACTTTATTAACTCGCTAATACCTTTCGCAATGATGCCGTCATCATTGGAAATCAATATCAAAGGTCTCTGATTTTCCATATTCTTCTTTAATTATGATGCTGCAAAAGTACTCAAAAAGAAAGAAAGAAGAAAGGATATTGACTATTCATTCTCCCGGAAAGGATACTTGCCCTTCTCCTGAAAGATACTTGTTTTTCATCCGAAAGATACTTGCTTTTCTGCCAAAGCATCCTTACCTTTGCTGCACAAGATGCCATCTTGTGTTGCATAAGATGCCATCTTGTGCAGCTTAAGATGGCATCTTGTGCAGCAAAAGCAAGAGTGTTCAAGACGAAAGCAATAAGTGTTCTGATTGCCAGGCTACTGTATTTGAAGTAACAAACTAACGAAGATTAAGAATATGGGAATGGTTTATTTAGTAAGGAAGAAGCTCTTCCGCACCAAGGAAGGGATGAAACAACTGTATTATGCCGTGCAGCGGACGCTGCAAGTGCGCGGCGGAGTGACTACCAACATACTGGCACGCCGGATGGCTGCCCGCAAGGGCATGAGCGAGGGCGACGTGCAAAGCGTATTGGTGGACCTGCCGAAGTATATCGAAGAAGCTCTCCGCGAAGGCGAGTCGGTCACCATCAAAGGGCTGGGTTCCTTCAACCTGGCGATAACGAGCGAGGGATTCGAGCATCCGGACGACGTGATGCCCGGCAAGGTGCAAGTGTCGCGCATCTACTTCAAGCCCGACCGCGGGCTGATGAACCAGCTGCGGCGGGACATGAGTTTCTTCCGCTACCCACTGAGCAAATACTTCCCCGCCGACCAGTTGAGGCCGGAGACGCTAAAGAAGGAACAGGCAGAAATGCAGGCGGAAGCGCAAACCGTAAAGTAAAAATTGCGTAAAACAAATCTTAATCTTCTGCAAGCGAGACAAAAAAGCTGCTTCAATTCAAGATAAATACGTATATTTGCCCACCAAATAAAGGAGAAGTGCTTTAAGCGTATGCTTAGAAGAGAGAACGGAGATAACCGCCTGTGAGTTATTAACAAAACCGCCGACTTATCAACCGTTTTTGCAATCTTTCTCCGAATTTGTAGGCGCTATCCGGAATTATCACTTATTTCGCTGCCAATAAATACTTTGATTATGGGAAAAATAATTGCTATGGCTAACCAGAAGGGTGGTGTAGGTAAGACTACGACAACGATTAACCTCGCAGCCTCACTCGCCACGCTCGAAAAGAAAGTCCTCGTTGTAGATGCCGATCCGCAGGCCAATGCCTCTTCAGGTTTGGGTGTGGACATCAAGCAGTCGGAATGTACCATTTATGAATGCATTATCGACCGTGCCGACGTGCGCGAGGCTCTCCACGACACGGAGATAGATACCTTGAAGGTGATCTCTTCCCACATCAATCTGGTAGGCGCCGAAATAGAAATGCTCAACCTCAAAAACCGCGAGAAGATACTGAAAGAAGTGCTCGCCCCGCTACGGGATGAGTTTGACTATATCCTGATAGACTGCTCGCCCTCACTGGGACTGATTACAGTCAACGCTCTGACTGCCGCCGACTCGGTTATCATCCCCGTACAAGCGGAATACTTTGCACTGGAAGGCATCAGCAAACTGCTGAACACTATCAAGATCATCAAATCGAAGTTGAACCCGGCACTCGAAATCGAAGGCTTCCTGCTGACGATGTACGACTCGCGCCTGCGCCAGGCCAATCAGATTTACGACGAAGTGAAACGCCACTTCCAGGAACTGGTGTTCAACACCGTCATCCAGCGCAACGTCAAGTTGAGCGAAGCGCCCAGCTACGGCCTGCCCACCATTTTGTACGATGCCGACTCCGCCGGAGCCAAGAACCACATGGCGCTTGCCAAGGAACTGATAAGCCGGAATGAGAAAGCAGCAAAGTGATAGAGTGATAAAGTGGTAGAGTGATAAAGTGCGGCAAGCATCCCGCATGGTTAATTTGTAATTAGTAATTCGTAATTAAACAGATGGCACAGAAAAGAAACGCATTAGGACGCGGGCTGGATGCCCTGCTCTCCATGGACGAAGTGCAGACCGAAGGCTCTTCATCCATCAACGAAATAGAACTGTCGAAGATTGCCGTCAATCCCAACCAGCCCCGCCGCGAGTTCGACCCGACGGCGTTGCAGGAACTGGCCGACTCCATCTCCGAGATAGGCATCATCCAGCCTATCACCCTGCGCAAGCTCAGCGACGACGAATACCAGATCATAGCCGGAGAGCGCCGCTTCCGTGCCTCGCAGATGGCGGGACTGACAAGCATCCCTGCCTACATCCGCACAGCCGACGACGAGAACGTCATGGAAATGGCGCTCATCGAAAACATACAACGCGAAGACCTGAACTCCGTGGAAATAGCCCTTGCCTACCAGCACCTGCTGGAACAATACGACCTGACGCAAGAACGCCTCAGCGAACGTGTAGGCAAGAAACGTACCACCATTGCCAACTACCTGCGACTGCTGAAGCTGCCCGCCCCCATACAGATGGGATTGCAGAACAAGCAGATAGACATGGGTCACGCCCGTGCCCTGGTAACGCTGGGCGACCCCAAACTGCAAGTGAAGATATACGAAGAGATTGTAGAACACGGATATTCCGTGCGTAAGGTGGAAGAGCTCGTAAAATCCCTGAGCGAAGGCGAAACCGTGAAAAGCGGCACCCGCAAGATCGCGCCCAAGCGCGCCAAGCTGCCCGAAGAGTTCGATATGCTGAAGCAACAGCTATCCGGTTTCTTCAGCACCAAAGTACAACTTACTTGCTCGGAGAAAGGAAAAGGCAAAATCAGTATCCCGTTCAATAACGAAGAAGAATTGGAACGTATCATCGGCATCCTTGATACGCTGAAGAAATAAATGAGTAAAAAGAGAAGAATATATCAAGTAGCCATCGCCCTGCTGCTTTGTTTTATACAGACGGCAGGGATTGCTATGTATGGCCAAAACCGTCCGCGCGCAGCCGCCAAGCGGTCGCAACGAATTCACACAGACACACTTGGCACCGCACACCAAGCCCTGCAACAGCACGCCGACAGCTTAAACCTGAAAGACAGTCTGACGCTGAAAACAGACCGGACCGCTCCGCAGAGAATTGCCATGAGCAACGACAGCCTTGCCGTGGCGGACAGTCTTGCGGCCGAGAACAAAAAGAAACTGCTCGAAATGACTGCCAGCCCCAAGCTGAAGCCAGAGCCCGTCCCGACGGACAGCCTGCAAAGAGCGGTAGATAAAAAGGTATGGATTCCCAACCCCGTAAAGGCAACCTGGCTGGCACTCGTCATCCCCGGCGGCGGACAAATATACAACCGTAAATACTGGAAACTCCCCATCTTCTACGGTGGCTTTGCGGGTTGTGCATACGCCCTGACCTGGAACAACAAGATGTACAAGGACTATTCGTCCGCCTACAAGGATGCTGTAAATGGGAACTGGCAATCCAGCAGCATCACCGACCTGCTCCCCCCCGGTTATAAGTTTTCCGAAACCCAAATGACGGAATTATTAAGAAAACGCAAAGATACCTATCGCCGATACAGGGATTTGAGTATCTTTGCATTCATCGGCGTATACTTGCTGTCGGTAGTAGATGCCTATGTAGATGCCGAACTGTCGAATTTCGACATCACGCCCGACCTCAGCATGAGGGTAGAGCCGACAGTATTCGACAACCAAACCACCACACGCTCGTCGGGCAAGTCTGTGGGCGTGCAATGTAGTTTCCGATTCTAATACCAAAATTAAAGCCAATACCTATGATACATAAACTCGCATATATGAAGAAAATACTCGTCAGTTCCTCATTCCTGTTCTGCGCTCTCCTTGCCGCTCCGACAATGCACGCGCAAGAAAGCGTAGAAGTACTCATCCGCGAGAATGGAGCAGAACGCCAGGAAAGCATCGAACTGCCCAAAAGTATGACTTACCCGCTGGACAGCCTGCTCACCGACTGGAAAGCAAAGAACTACATCGACCTGGGCAAGGATTGCAGCACCTCGACAGAGAACCCTCTGTTCAGCGACTCGGTATATATCGACCGCCTGTCGCGCATGCCGACCGTGATGGAGATGCCCTACAACGAGATTGTGCGTAAGTTCATCGACATGTATGCCGGACGCCTGCGCAACCAGGTAGCCTTCATGCTAAGTGCCTGCAACTTCTATATGCCTATCTTTGAAGAAGCTCTGGATACCTACGGTCTGCCGATGGAACTGAAATACCTGCCTATCATCGAGTCCGCCCTCAACCCCTCTGCCGTGTCGCGTGCAGGTGCCTGCGGGCTGTGGCAGTTTATGCTCAATACCGGAAAGATGTACGGTCTGGAAAGCAACAGCCTGGTGGACGAACGCCGCGACCCGATCAAGGCGACCTGGGCCGCTGCCCGCTACCTGAAAGACATGTACGATATATATAAGGACTGGAACCTGGTGATTGCCGCTTATAATTGCGGTCCCGGTACCATCAACAAGGCTATCCGCCGTGCCGGCGGCAAGACCGACTACTGGGAAATATACAACTTCCTGCCCAAAGAGACACGCGGCTATGTGCCCGCCTTCATCGCCGCCAACTACGTGATGACTTATTACTGCAAGCACAACATCTGCCCCATGGAGACCAACATCCCCGATGCGACCGACACCGTGCAAGTGAACCGCAACCTGCACTTCGAGCAGATTGCCGACGTATGCGGCATCGGGCTGGACGAGATAAAAAGCCTGAACCCGCAATTCAAGAAGAACATTATCCCGGGAGACAGCAAACCGCAGACATTGCGCCTGCCGGTGAATTACATCAGCACGTTTATTGACAGCCAGGACACCATCTACGCCCATCGCAGCAACGAGTTGTTCAAGAACCGCCGGACGGTTGCCGTCTCCGACACACGTGCCACGGCACGCGGCAGCAGAGCCACCGCCAGCAAAGGGACGGGCGATGTGACCTATCATAAAATACGCAGTGGAGAAACTTTATCAACCATTGCACGGCGATACCGCGTCACGGTGAACCAATTGAAGAGCTGGAACGGGCTGCGCAACAATAATATTTCTGCCGGAAAGCAATTGAAGATTTACAAATAAAGGAACAAATGCTTGTTCGATGTTGAAATTTGCTTATTTTTGCAGAAAGTGAAGAAAGGAGAAGCAGTATGGATGAGAATGTAAGCCAGAAAGAGAAAGCCGAAGAAGAAATGATTGAACAGGCATTCCAAGAACTGTTGAACGACTATTTGGCAACCAAACACCGCAAGCGCGTCGAAATCATAACAAAAGCATTTAACTTTGCCAACCAGGCGCACAAAGGTATCAAGCGCCGTTCGGGCGAACCCTATATCATGCACCCCATTGCCGTTGCCAAGATTGTGTGCAACGAAATCGGACTGGGCTCTACCTCTATCTGCTCGGCATTGCTGCACGACGTGGTAGAGGACACCGACTATACCGTAGAAGATATCGAAAACATCTTCGGCCCCAAGATTGCCCAGATTGTAGACGGACTGACCAAAATATCCGGCGGCATCTTCGGCGACCGTGCTTCGGCACAGGCAGAGAACTTCAAGAAGTTGCTGCTCACCATGTCCGACGATGTCCGTGTAATCCTGATCAAGATAGCCGACCGCCTGCACAATATGCGCACGCTGGGTTCCATGCTGCCCAACAAGCAGTTCAAGATTGCCGGAGAAACCCTCTACATCTACGCCCCGCTTGCCAACCGCCTGGGTTTGTACAAGATCAAGACCGAACTGGAAAACCTGAGTTTCAAGTACGAACATCCCGAAGAATATCACGAAATAGAAGAGAAACTTGCCGCAACCGCCGTAGAGCGAGACAAGGTGTTCAAGGAGTTCACCGCTCCCATACGCGAGCAACTGGACAAGATGGGAATGAAGTACCGCATCCTTGCCCGCGTCAAGTCCATCTACTCCATCTGGAACAAGATGCAGACCAAGCACGTGCCCTTCGAGGAAATCTACGACCTGCTGGCAGTGCGCATCATCTTCGAGCCCCGCAACCTGGAAGAAGAACTGAACGACTGTTTCGACATCTACGTCTCCATCTCCAAGATATACAAACCGCACCCCGACCGCCTGCGCGACTGGGTGAGCCACCCCAAAGCCAACGGTTACCAGGCGCTGCACGTCACCCTGATGGGCAACAATGGGCAGTGGATCGAGGTACAGATACGCAGCGAACGCATGAACGACGTTGCCGAACAAGGCTTTGCCGCCCACTGGAAGTACAAAGAAGGCGGTGGCGGCGAGGACGAAGGCGAATTGGAGAAATGGTTGCGTACCATCAAGGAGATTCTGGACGACCCGCAACCGGATGCCATCGACTTCCTCGACACCATCAAACTGAACCTGTTTGCATCGGAAATCTTTGTGTTTACTCCGAAAGGCGACCTGAAAACCCTGCCGCAGAATGCTACGGCACTGGACTTTGCCTTCTCGCTGCACACCGACATCGGCAGCCATTGCATCGGAGCAAAGGTGAACCACAAACTGGTTCCGCTCAGCCATAAGTTGCAAAGCGGCGACCAGGTAGAGATATTGACTTCCAAGTCGCAGCGCGTGCAACCGGAATGGGAAGTGTATGCCACCACCGCCCGTGCCCGTGCCAAGATTGCGGCCATCCTGCGCAGAGAAGCGAAAGCCAACCAGAAGGAAGGCGAAAACATAGTAGGCGAGTTCCTCAAGAACGAAGACATCCGTATGGACGATGCTTCTTTGGACAAACTGACGAAGCTGCACAACTTCCACACCCGCGACGAACTGCTCGTTGCCGTAGGCAGCAAGAAACTCGTACTGGGCGATGCGGACAGGAATGCCTTCAAAGAGAAACAAGGTACCAACTGGAAAAAGTTCCTGACCTTCTCCTTCGGCAACAAAGACAGCAAAGACACTCCCAAAGAGCAACCCGAAGAAAAGACCCCGCAGGAGAAGATCAACACCAAGCAGATATTGAAGCTGACGGAAGAAACCATCTCGAAGAACTACATCATGGCCGACTGCTGCCACCCCATCCCCGGTGACGACGTACTGGGTTATATAGACGAGAACAACCGGGTTATCATCCACAAGCGCCAATGCCCCGTTGCCGCCCGCCTCAAGAGCAGCTACGGCAACCGCATCATCGCCACCGAATGGGATACGCACAAGGACTTGTCCTTCCTCGTCACCATATATTTAAAAGGTATAGACAGTATGGGACTGCTGAACGAAGTGACGCAAGTCATCTCACGCCAGCTCAATGTAAACATCCGCAAACTGACCATCGAGACCATCGACGGCATCTTTGAAGGAAGAATACAGCTATATGTACACGATGTAGACGACGTACGGAGCATCTGCGACAATCTGAAGCAGATACAGAACATCAAGCAGGTGACCAGAGTGGAAGAATAAGTCTATTGCTTACGGGGGACTGATTAAGGATTAGTCAGGTTTTCTTTCAGCGTCTCCACATCTTCATAGGTAAAGGCATCGAGCGCCAGCTTCATGCCTACCAGTTCTTCGCGGATAGCCTTCAGGCGGTCTACGATTTCAAAGTTGCGTACGGTGGCTTCCTTATTATCCTTCATCCGCTGGCGGGCGCCGGGCAAGGTCATGCCGCGCTCCTTCACCAGGTGGTAAATCAGCTTCACGGTTTCGACGTCTTCCTTGCGATACTGGCGTATGCCGCGCCCCGCCTTCTTGGGTTTGAGTTGCGGAAACTCTTTCTCCCAGAAGCGCAACGTCGACTCGTTGACACCAAACATCCTGGCAACTTCGCCGATGGAATAATACAGCTTTAAATCCTTATCCGTATTCAGCATTTCCTAATTATCAATTATCCATTCTCCATTAATCCAGCACCTTACCATGATTGGATGCAATCTGTATCATGCGGTCATAGTCCTCGGCGCTCAAGTCCATGAAGTAGTAGTTGACGGGATTCACCACCTGCCCCTTCACGTGCACTTCATAGTGCAGGTGCGGTCCGGTGCTTTTGCCGGTGCTGCCCACTTCGCCTATCACTTCACCGCGTACCACCCGCTTGCCTACCCTTGTGCGGAAAGCGCGCATATGGGCATACCAGGTCTGATAACCGAATCCGTGGTCGATGATGACAACGTTGCCGTAGCCCGTCTCCCATCCCGCCTTTATCACCGTACCGTCACCGGTAGCATAAACTTCCGTACCGGGGTGGGCGGAGAAGTCCATGCCGGCATGGAACTTGGTAGTACCATAAATGGGGTCGATACGCGTTCCGTAGCCGGAAGCGGTCTTACGCAAGTCTTTATTGGAAATAGGCTGGATGGCAGGCATACAGCGCAACATCTCGTCATGATTCTTACACATCTCCACCACATCGTCGAAAGAGCGTGACTGGATATAGAGCTGCTTGGTAAGCAAGTCCAGCTTTTGGGTGGTATTGATTACGAGTTCGGAGTTCGCCATATCCATCAGGTGCTCGTAGCGATTGGTACCGCCATAACCCGCCTTGCGAATGGCAGAAGATATTGGATCTGCCTGGAATATGACCCGATAGAGGTTATCGTCGCGTTGCTGTACGTCCTGCAACACGCCCATCGCTTCGTCCATCCGGCGCGAAAGCACGTTGTACTGAGCTTTCAGCTTGCTGTTTTCTTTTCTCAACTCCTTCTCCGACGGCGAACCGAAGATGAGCAACAGCACAATAAAACTGCCCGCGCCCAGCCCCATACCGATAAACAAACGGCGGAGAATACTCAGCGCCCGCTGCCTTACGGTAGGATAAATACGATCGTACGTCTGCGTTTGGGGATTATAAATGTAGTAAACTTTGCGCATCTTAGGAAATATTTCGCTTGTCAATGCGACAAAAGTAATAAAAACAAGCTATCTTTGCACAGTTTTTTCAAGAATATTAAGACTAAGTAGCAAGTAGTTAGTAGTAAGAAACGGGCAAAAAACGACAAGAGAAGGTAAATCAAATTAGAATCAGATAAATCAATAGAGAGTATGTTGACTGCAAACGAAATCAGAGACTCTTTCAAGAGTTTCTTCGAAAGTAAAGGTCACCAGATAGTGCCTTCGGCCCCGATGGTGATTAAGGATGACCCCACGTTGATGTTCACCAATGCGGGAATGAACCAGTTTAAAGATATTATTTTGGGCAACCACCCGGCGAAATACAAAAGAGTTGCTGACTCGCAGAAATGCCTTCGCGTAAGCGGAAAGCACAACGACCTGGAGGAAGTGGGTCACGATACCTACCACCACACCATGTTCGAGATGCTGGGCAACTGGTCGTTTGGCGACTACTTCAAGAAAGAAGCCATCTCCTGGGCATGGGAATATCTGGTCGATGTGCTGAAGCTCGACCCGAAAGACCTCTACGCCACCGTATTCGAAGGCAGCCCCGAAGAAGGCCTGGAACGCGACAACGAAGCCGCTTCCTATTGGGAACAGTTCCTGCCGAAAGACCATATCCTTAACGGAAACAAACACGATAACTTCTGGGAAATGGGTGATACCGGCCCTTGTGGCCCGTGCTCCGAAATTCACGTGGATTCGCGTTCGGAAGAAGAAAAGGCCAAAGTACCCGGTTCGCAACTGGTGAACAAAGACCATCCGCAGGTTATCGAGATATGGAATCTTGTATTCATGCAGTTCAACCGCAAGGCAGACGGCAGCCTCGAAGGACTCCCCGCCAAAGTAATCGACACCGGTATGGGCTTTGAACGCCTGGTACGTACACTGCAAGGCAAGACTTCCAACTACGACACCGATGTTTTCCAACCGATACTGAAAGCCATCGGCGACATGACGGGAGCCACATACGGCAAAAACGAACAGCAGGACATCGCCATGCGCGTAATTGCCGACCACATCCGTACAATCGCCTTCTCCATCACCGACGGCCAGCTTCCGAGCAATGCCAAGGCAGGTTACGTAATCCGCCGTATCCTCCGCCGTGCAGTGCGCTACGGCTACACGTTCCTCGGACAGAAGCAGGCTTTCATGTACAAGTTGTTGCCCGTACTCATCGAAAACATGGGCGGCGCATACCCCGAATTGAATGCACAGAAAGAACTGATAGCCAAAGTCATTAAAGAAGAAGAAGATTCTTTCCTCCGTACTTTGGAGACCGGTATCCGTCTGCTGGATAAGACCATGGCGGATGCCAAGGCAGCCGGCAAGACCGAAATCAGCGGTAAAGACGCCTTTACGCTCTATGATACGTTCGGCTTTCCGCTCGACCTCACCGAACTTATCCTCCGCGAAAACGGCATGACCGCCGACATCAAAGAGTTCGATGCCGAAATGCAGCAGCAGAAACAACGCGCCCGCAATGCCGCCGCCGTTGAAACCGGTGACTGGATTACGCTGAAAGAAGGCACTACCGAGTTCGTAGGCTACGACTATACCGAATACGAAACCTCTATCCTGCGCTATCGCCAGATAAAGCAGAAGAACCAGACCTTGTATCAGATTGTACTGGACAAGACTCCGTTCTACGCCGAAAGCGGCGGTCAGGTAGGTGATACCGGTGTATTGGTCAGCGAGTTCGAAACCATCGAGGTGGTTGACACCAAGAAGGAAAACAACCTGCCAATCCACCTCACCAAGAAGCTGCCCGAACATCTGGAAGCTCCGATGATGGCTTGCGTAGACACCGACAAGCGTGCCGCCTGTGCCGCCAACCACTCTGCCACCCACTTGCTGGACGCTGCCCTGCGCGAAGTGTTGGGCGAGCACGTAGAGCAGAAGGGTTCTTTGGTTACGCCGGACTCCCTGCGCTTCGACTTCTCCCACTTCCAGAAGGTGACGGACGAAGAGATCCGCCAGGTGGAACATCTGGTAAATGCCAAGATCCGCGCCAACATTCCTTTGAAGGAATACCGCAACATCCCCATCGAAGATGCCAAAGAACTGGGCGCCATCGCCCTCTTCGGCGAGAAGTACGGCGACCATGTACGCGTTATCCAGTTCGGTTCTTCGGTTGAGTTCTGTGGCGGAACGCACGTAGCCGCTACCGGAAACATCGGAATGATGAAGATTACTTCCGAGAGTTCCGTTGCTGCCGGTGTACGCCGTATCGAGGCTTATACAGGAGCACGGGTGGAAGAAATGATGGATTCCGTACAAGATACGCTGCGCGACCTGAAGGCTCTCTTCAACAATGCTCCCGACCTTGCCGGAACTATCCGTAAGTACATCGAAGAGAACGCCGGGCTGAAGAAGCAGGTGGAAGACTTCATGAAGGAGAAGGAAGCACAGATAAAGGATAAATTGCTGAACAGCATCCAGGAAAGACACGGCGTGAAGGTCATCAAGTTCTGCGCTCCGCTGCCTGCCGAAACGGTGAAGAACATCGCCTTCCAGTTGCGCGGACAGATAACGGAGAACCTGTTCTTCGTTGCCGGAACGGAATGCGAAGGCAAACCGATGCTGACAGTAATGCTGAGCGACAACCTCGTAGCCGGCGGACTGAAAGCCGGTAACCTGGTGAAAGAAGCTGCCAAACTGATTCAAGGCGGTGGCGGCGGTCAGCCTCACTTCGCTACTGCCGGCGGAAAGAACGCAGACGGACTGAATGCAGCCGTTGATAAAGTGTTGGAACTGGCAGGACTGTAACGCAACCACCGTTACAGTAACCACGGTTGCGCTAACTGAACATTGAAGCTTCTTTTTGGAGAAAATGTAAAATAATCACCGAAACACTTGACTTCGGCTTTCGATTGTAGTATCTTTGTAATGTCAAGTTATAGATACTTCAATTTTAAATTAGGATAAACGGAGAAGCAATGCTTCTCCGTTTTTTGTTTCTTCCCTCTCCTTGCCGTTTGCAATGCCACACTTCAGCGTCCCGAATGCCACACCTTAGCAGGGCAAATGCCACACTTCAACAGGTGAAATGGCTGGCATTCGGGGTGCTAAGGTGTGGCATTTGGGACGGTGAGGTGTGTCATTTGCCTTGTTGACGTGTGTCATTTGCATCATCCGTTCGGGGCAAACAGACCATGCGTTCAAGGCAAACAGATGATGCGTTTGGAGCAAACAGACCATCTGTTCCGAAGCGACAGAACAGACGGTGCAGAAACAGAAACGGGAAGCATAAGCCTCCCATTATGTTAAATCTTTATAAATCTGCTCTTGACAAGATTACTGTAACTATTCAGGTGGTATAGTTCTCGGCTACCCTCATCATTACTTCAAACGGAC
>CAJKXC010000007.1 GCA_905203765.1 uncultured Bacteroides sp. | reverse complement strand
CAATGTCCTATAGGACTAAACATTAATCCAGTCAACTAAAGTCAGGACAGTACAACCCGAAAGGATGAAGAAGAAATCGACTGCCAGATAGCCGTGGTTGATTTGTTGGTCTATGTGGCTGGTGGCATAGGCTTCGAATAAGTGGAAACATACTACCATGATAGCCGCTACTCCACGTAGTCCGTCGAGTATGTCGTAGTGCGGTTTTGTATCGGCAAATGCCGCAGAGGGGGAGGCTGCTGTTGACATTGTAATGAAACTGGGTTTATAGTTTGTTTACTTCGCGTTGTTTCTTTAATGTGTTTTACGAAAGTACGCGCCAAAAGTATGAAATAAATAGATTACTTCCTATCTTTGCAACCTGAAACTGTAATTTGAATACGCATTGGATTGGTTATATAGTTTGTTTGTCGAACATTCCGCTTTGCAGGCGGTAGTGGTACTTTCACTGATTTCCGCCATCGGACTCGGACTGGGAAAGATACATATTTGTGGCATTTCTTTGGGAGTGACGTTTGTTTTTTTTGCAGGTATCATAGCCGGGCATTTCGGGTTGTCCATCGACCCGCAGATGCTGAACTATGCGGAGAGTTTCGGTTTGGTGGTATTTGTGTATGCCTTGGGACTGCAAGTGGGGCCGGGCTTTTTCAGTTCTTTCCGCAAGGGCGGGGTAGAGTTGAATATGCTGGCACTGGGTGTAGTGCTGATTGGTACGCTGATGACAGTGCTTGGCAGCTATGGTTTCGGAATCTCCTTGCCGAATATGGTGGGCATTCTTTGCGGGGCTACGACCAATACCCCGGCACTTGGTGCGGCACAACAGACTTTGAAGCAGATGGGGCTGGAAGCCAGTACACCGGCTTTGGGATGTGCGGTGGCATATCCGCTGGGTGTGGTTGGTGTAATCCTGGCCGTATTGGCTATCCGAAAGACATTGGCACGCAAAGAAGACCTGGAGCAGAAAGAGAAAGATGATGTGAACAAACCGTACATTGCTGCGTTTCAGGTACACAATCCTGCTATCTTCAATAAGAGTATCAAGGAAATCGGCGGACTGAATTATCCGAAGTTTGTGATCTCCCGTCTGTGGCGGGATGGAAACGTCAGCATTCCGACTTCGGAGAAGGTGATAAAGGAAGGTGACCGCCTGTTGGTGATTACGTCCGAGAGGTATACTCCGTCGTTGACGGTGCTTTTCGGTGAACAGGAACATACCGACTGGAATAAGGAAGATATAGACTGGAATGCCATAGACAGTCAACTGATTTCACAACGTATTGTGGTGACACGTCCTGAGTTGAATGGTAAGAAACTGGGTTCTCTTCATCTGCGCAATCATTATGGAATCAACATCAGCCGGGTATACCGCAGCGGGGTGCAACTGCTGGCTACAGCGGAACTGACCTTGCAGTTGGGCGACCGCTTGACAGTGGTTGGCGAGGCTGCTGCCATACAGAATGTGGAGAAGGTATTGGGTAATGCTATCAAGAGTTTGAAAGAGCCGAATCTGGTAGCAGTATTTGTAGGTATTGTTGTAGGTCTGGCTTTAGGTGCCATTCCTATTTCAATTCCGGGTATCAGCGCTCCCGTGAAGTTGGGACTGGCAGGCGGTCCGATTATTGTGGGTATCCTGATCGGTACCTTCGGACCGAGAATGCATATGATAACTTATACGACACGCAGCGCGAACCTGATGCTTCGTGCTTTGGGACTGTCACTCTACCTGGCTTGCCTGGGCCTGGATGCGGGTGCCCATTTCTTCGATACGGTGTTCCGTCCCGAAGGGCTGCTGTGGATTGCTGTCGGCTTTGCACTGACGGTGGTTCCGGTATTGATAATGGGCATCATTGCCTTTAAATGGATGAAGGTGGACTTCGGAACGATGGCAGGCATGCTGTGCGGGAGTATGGCAAATCCGATGGCACTGAACTATGCCAACGACACTATTCCGGGAGATAATCCTTCGGTAGCTTATGCTACGGTTTATCCGCTCTGTATGTTTCTGCGGGTAATCATTGCACAGGTATTGCTGATGTTCTTGCTCGGGTAATGAAAAATGTAACTATCAATTATCAACTATCAATTATCAATTAACATCATGGGAAATATAACTCCGGAAAGTATTGTCAACGACTTGCGTTATCTTCAACTTCTGTCACGCAGTTTTCCTACTATTGCTGATGCCAGTACGGAAATTATAAATCTGGAAGCCATTCTGAATCTTCCGAAAGGAACGGAACACTTTCTGACGGATATTCACGGTGAATATGAGGCGTTCCAGCATGTGTTGAAGAATGCTTCGGGAGCAGTGAAGCGTAAAGTGAACGAGATCTTCGGCCATACATTGCGCGAGAGCGAGAAGAAGGAAATCTGTACGCTGATTTATTATCCGGAGGAGAAGTTGCAATTGATTAAGGAGCAGGAAACGGATCTGGACGACTGGTATCTGATTACGTTGAACCAGTTGGTAAAGGTCTGCCAGAATGTTTCATCCAAATATACCCGCTCCAAGGTGCGCAAAGCGCTGCCGGCAGAATTCTCGTATATTATTCAAGAACTGCTGCACGAGTCGAGCATAGAACCTAACAAGCATGCCTATATCAATGTGATTATCAGTACCATTATCTCTACAAAGCGTGCGGATGATTTCATTGTCGCCATGTGTAATCTGATACAGCGCCTGACCATCGACTCGCTGCACATTGTGGGTGATATCTATGACCGCGGACCGGGTGCGCATATCATTATGGACACGCTTTGCGACTACCATAACTTCGATATCCAATGGGGTAACCATGATATATTGTGGATGGGGGCAGCAGCGGGCAATGATGCATGCATAGCCAACGTCATCCGTATGTCCATGCGTTATGCCAATCTGGCAACACTGGAAGATGGCTACGGCATCAATCTACTACCATTGGCTACGTTTGCGATGGATACGTATGCTGATGATCCTTGTACGATTTTTGCTCCGAAAATGAACTTTGCCGATGCGGAGTACAATGAGAAAACGCTGCGTCTGATTACGCAGATGCATAAGGCCATTACCGTGATCCAACTGAAACTGGAAGCGGATATCATCAGCCGCCGGCCGGACTTTGAGATGGAGAACCGGCAACTGCTGCATAGGATTGACTTTGAACGCGGCGTATTTGTGTACGAAGGCAAGGAGTATGAACTGCGTGATACTAATTTCCCGACAGTTGATCCTGCCGATCCGTATCGCTTGTCTGATGAAGAACGGGAGTTGGTCGACAAGATTCACGCTTCTTTTATGAACAGCGAGAAGCTGAAGAAGCATATGCGCTGTCTGTTTACGTATGGTGGGATGTATCTGGTGTGCAACAGCAATCTGTTGTATCATGCTTCGGTGCCTCTGAATGAAGACGGCAGCTTCAAGCACGTCCGTATCAGAGATAAGGAATACTGGGGACATAAATTATTGCAGAAGACCGACCAACTGATACGTACCGCTTATTTCGACGAAGACGGTTCGGAGAGTAAGCGGTTTGCACTGGATTACGTGTGGTATATGTGGTGTGGAACGAGTGCTCCTTCTTTTGATAAAGACAAGATGGCAACTTTTGAACGCTATTTTGTGGCGGACAAGGAACTGCACAAAGAAACGAAAGGATATTACTATACTCTGCGGAATCAGGCAGAGGTATGCGACCGTATTCTGGAAGAGTTCGGTGTAGAGCCGGGCACTCATTCGCATATCATCAACGGACACGTTCCGGTGAAGATTATCAAGGGTGAGAAACCTATCAAGGCAGATGGCAAGTTGCTGGTTATCGACGGCGGTTTCTCAAAAGCCTATCAGCCGGAAACGGGTATTGCCGGATATACATTGGTATATCATTCCCACGGTTTGCAATTGGTGCAGCACGAACCGTTCCAAAGCCGGCAGAAGGCGATAGAAGAGGGACAGGACATCAAATCCACTACGTTTGTCATCGAGTTCAATTCCCAGCGTATGATGGTGAAAGATACGGATAAAGGAAAGGAACTCGTGACACAGATACATGATTTGAAGAAACTGCTGGTGGCGTATCGTACGGGATTTATTAAGGAAAAGCAGTGATTAGCGACCGATCACTAATCACTGTATTTAGTATTTGAACAGCACCACTCCTCCTTCTACAATTACCCCTTTGTCGTATGTCCTGCCTTTGGTGTAATAGCGGCTGCCGCCATAACCACCGGTCAGGAAGACACCGAACCGGTCTGTCAATCGGTATTCCAGATTGACGCGGGCCTGAAGGGCATAGAGGCGGGCAGGAATGCCATAGTCTTTGTTCTTGAAGGTTTCGATGTGCTGGTAGCCTAAATCACCGCTGATGAACAACTGCTTGTAGAGCGGTAATTCCAGACCGGCACGGTAAAAGAGAGCGGCGGAGAACTTATCGCCGAAATCCAGGTAATGAGTGCCACCACCGAGGATTGTATAGAATAACTTGTTCTTAAAGCGTGCACCTACATTCAGTTTGGTTGCATTACCTCCAAACAGCATCATTTGTACTTTAGTATCGGGATTGGCATTGACCAGTCCTAACTGGAAGCCGTCCAAACTCTTTTTGTAGTAGTTGAACAATCCTATCTGGAGTCCTTTGGCATGAATAGCCATATTGGCGGGAGAAAGCTGCAAGCCTTGTGCTGTGCCGCCCACCACATTACCTATACCGGAGATCTGAATACCGGTCATGTTTCCGCCGGTGATGTTGGCAAGTCCGGACAGTTGTACGCCTTTTATATTTTCACCTACTACGTTTAGCAGAGCAGATGCGGAGATACCTTGAAAACTTCCACCGGCAATGTTGGCAAGACTGGCAAGGTGCACACCGCTGGCGTTCTCTCCGCTGATGTTGAGCAAACCGCCTAAGGCAACGCCACGGCTATTGTCTCCTGTGATATTGGCGAGACCGGAAAAAGTAACTCCCTGTGCATTGTTTCCGGTGATACCTACCAGTCCTGAAATGGACAAGCCTGCGAGGTTGTTTCCATTGATGTTGCCGATACCTGCTATCTGAATACCGCGCATGCTTCCTTTCACAAAGTTCGATATTCCGGCCATTTGCACACCGTTCACATCCCTGCCTACTGCGGCACCAAGGATATTAATCCCCACTCCGTTCAGACGGTTCATGGCAGAGAATATGCCCAGATTGAAGCAGGTACTTCCTACGGTGTCGGTTCGTTGCGTGGAGATGTCCTTCCATAAGGAGAGGTTGATACCCACCGGGCCGTGGTCTGTCCGTGGTGTCCGTTGTTTATGACTGTTTTCCTGAGCAAAAACTGTCCCTGCCATGAGCAGGGACAGACAAATAAGTGAGAACGTTCGTTTCATATTCTTTATGGGTTATCCTTTGGCCTCTTGATACAGGAAGCGCTTGATTGATTTCTTAGGTGTTTTTTCAAATTCTTCTGGATAGATCTTCATTTTGAATATCTGGCTGTATGCAGGCAGTTCGGCATTCAAGGCAACACGGTTTTCTTCCATGACGCGTTCTATGTCGTCGTTGTTCAGTCCGTGGGCAAAGGCTTCGTCAAAGTCGGGATAAACCAGGCCGACGAGCTTTTCGTTCTGCTGAACGATGATGCTCTCGGATACATACGGCATATTGTTCAATTTATCTTCTATTTCTTCGGGATAAATATTCTGTCCGCTGGGGCCGAGGAGCATATTTTTGCTGCGGCCTTTGATGCTGACATTGCCCTCTTCGTCCATCAGGGCAAGGTCGCCGGTGTGCAGCCATCCGTCTTTGTCGAGGACTTGTTCGGTAGCTTCTTCGTTCTTGTAGTAGCCCAACATGACATTGGGACCACGGCATACAATTTCTCCCGGAATGTTGGCTGGATCGGGAGACAGGATCTTTACTTCCATACGCGGCACAGCCTTTCCGCAAGAGCCGGGCTTGAAGCGTGTCCAGTCCTCGTAACAGATGATGGGGCCGCATTCGGTCATTCCGTAACCTACCGTGTAGGGGAAGTCCATCAGTTTCAGGAATTGTTCCACTTCCTGATTGAAAGCGGCACCGCCTACAATGATTTCTGCAAAATTGCCGCCAAAGGCCTGTATCATCTGTTCGCGCACGGTAGATTTTATCTTGTCGTTGATGATAGGCACCTTCAATAGCAATTTCATAGTCGGCGTTTCCAATTTGGGCAGTACGCTCTTCTTTATTATTTTCTCGATGATGAGCGGAACGGCTATAATAATATTCGGCTTTACCTCGGTGAATGCCTGGAAGATAATCTTCGGACTGGGCATACGGGTGAGGAAGAAGATATGACAGCCTACTGCAAACTCATAAAGGAATTCGAATGCAAGCCCGTACATATGTGCCATCGGCAGCATGGATACGATTTTATCACCGGATTTCAGTGGCAGCACTTCGAAAGCAAATTTGGTATTTGACCAAAGGCTGCGGTAGGGCAGCATTACTCCCTTGGAATAGCTGGTAGTGCCGGAAGTATAGTTGATGACTGCCAGCTCGTCGGGTTGGTCTTTATGGTAGGCTATATGCTCCTTGCGGAAGTTCTTGGGATATCTTTTGCCGAACATTTCATTGAGGTGCTCGCGCGCATAGTCCAGTTTCTCACTGCGGGAAACAAGAATGTAGAAGTCGGCCATCATCATAATGCCTTCCAACAAGGGCATGGCACTTTCGTTGAGGTTCTCCCATACTTGGTCGCCCACAAAGAGCAGTTTTGCTTCGGAGTGATTTACAATGTTATGTATATTATCTGCCTTGAACTCGTGAAGGATGGGGACGATGACGGCTCCATACGTCAGAGTGGCAAGAAAGGTTACTCCCCAATGGGAACTGTTACGGCCGCAGACAGCGATCTTGTCGCCTTTTTTAATACCGCTTGCTTCAAAAATGATATGCAGCTTTTCTATTTTACGGGCTACATCTTTGTATTGTAACGTTGCTCCTTTATAGTCAGTGAGGGCATCCAAATCCCAATTTGTTTTGATACTCTCTTCTATATAGGCGATAAAACTTTGCTCCATGATATTGCACAATTGTATAAAATATGTGCAAATATAACCCTTTCTATATAGAAAGCAAACTTTTGTCGTAAAAATCGTTTTATGAAAGAGAAAAGGAGTACCAGTTGTACATTCGTTGTACGCCTTCTTCAATTTCGATTTTGTGGTGCCAGCCCAGTGCGTGCAGCTTGCCGGGATCGGTAAGTTTGCGTAGGGTACCGTCGGGTTTGCTGCTGTCGAAGGTGAGCTTGCCTTGATAACCTACGGTGCTGACGATCAGTTCTGCCAGTTGTCGGATGGTGATTTCTTTACCCGTACCGATGTTGATATGGCAGTTGCGGATATCTCTGTCGCCCGGTTTATAGGTGTCCTTGAAGTCTACATGTTCCATCACGAAGACGCTGGCATCGGCCATTTCTTCGCTCCAGAGGAATTCGCGCAGGGGAGTACCGGTGCCCCACAGTTTTACTTCTTCCCCGGTGATGCCGTATTTCTTCAGGATGCCCAGTATTTCTTCCTTGCTGCTGTCCCCGTTGATGCCTTCTACCGGACGCCGGCTCATATCCCGGCGCACGGCATCCCAGTTGCCCTGTTTCAGGCAGTGGGCAAGATGTATTTTGCGTATCATGGCGGGGAGTACATGGCTGCGTTCCAGGTCGAAGTTATCGTTAGGGCCGTAAAGGTTGGTGGGCATGACGGCAATATAGTTCGTTCCGTATTGCAGGTTGAAACTTTCGCACATCTTCAGCCCGGCTATTTTGGCGATGGCATACGGTTCGTTGGTGTATTCCAGAGGAGAGGTGAGGAGAGCATTCTCCTTCATCGGTTGCTCGGCATCGCGGGGATAGATACAGGTACTGCCCAGGAAAAGGAGCTTCTTCACGTTGTGGCGGAAGCTCTCGCCGATGACATTCTGCTGGATTTGCAGATTCTTGTAGATGAAGTCGGCGCGGTAGATGCTGTTGGCCATGATGCCGCCTACGAAGGCAGCGGCAAGGAATACATATTCCGGTTGCTCTTCGTCGAAGAAATGGCGAACGGCTACTCCGTCGAGGAGATCGAGTTCCTGGTGGGTTTTACCGACAAGGTTGGTATAACCTTTCTCCCGGAGATTGTTCCAAATGGCAGAGCCTACCAGTCCGCGGTGGCCAGCTACATATATTTTGGCGTTCTTGTCTAACATTCTATATTTACTTTTCTTTTGACCGCAGATACAGCTTCTCCACAAACTTCATGTCGTGGGCTGCCATGATGCGCACTAATTCTTCAAAGCTGGTTTGTCGAGGATTCCAGCCAAGCAGCGTCTTGGCTTTGGTCGGGTCTCCCAGTAACTGTTCTACCTCGGATGGGCGGAAGTATTTGGGATCTACTTCTACATATACCTTTCCGGTCTTGGTGTCGATACCTTTTTCGTCCACTCCTTTACCTTCCCAACGAAGTTCGATGCCTACTTCGCGGAATGCCAATGTGGCAAACTCGCGTACAGTGTGCATCTCTCCGGTGGCGATCACGAAGTCTTCCGGCGTATCATGTTGCAGCATGAGCCACATGCACTCTACGTAGTCCCGGGCATATCCCCAGTCGCGGCGTGCATCCAGATTGCCTAAATACAGTTTGTCCTGCATATCTTGTGCAATGCGGGCAGCGGCCAGGGTTATCTTTCTTGTTACGAAAGTTTCGCCGCGGCGTTCGCTCTCATGGTTGAAGAGGATACCGTTTACGGCAAACATGCCGTAACTTTCGCGATAATTCTTGGTTATCCAGAAACCGTATTGCTTGGCTACACCGTAGGGGCTGCGGGGATAGAACGGAGTGGTTTCCTTTTGTGGAATCTCCTGTACTTTTCCGAAGAGCTCCGAGGTAGATGCCTGGTATATTCTGGTTTTCTTCTCCATGCCGAGGATGCGTACGGCTTCGAGCATGCGCAGGGTACCTATGGCAACGGTTTCGGCTGTATATTCAGGTACGTCGAAAGATACTTTGACGTGGCTTTGTGCAGCAAGGTTATAAATTTCGTCAGGTTGCACCGTCTGGATGATGCGGATGAGGGAACTGGAGTCCGTCATGTCACCGTAGTGCAGGTTGATGGTGCGCTTCTGCTTCATGTCGCGCACCCACTCGTCGAAGTAGAGGTGCTCGATGCGTCCGGTATTAAAGGAAGAAGAACGGCGCAGGATGCCATGTACTTCATATCCTTTTTGCAATAGAAATTCTGCAAGAAACGAACCGTCTTGCCCGGTGATTCCGGAGATAAGAGCTTTTTTCATTCTAATAGTTTTTTGTTTTGTCCTTACGGACTGCAATATTCGTTATTTTTCGCCAAACAGCAAAACTTCTGGGAAGTGATTTATGATTAATGACTTGTTGTTGTTTTCTTTCCCATTACTTTGTCTATAACCAGTGCAATGGCTCCGTCGCCCGTTACATTGCAGGCAGTGCCGAAGCTATCCATCGCGATGTAGAGGGCAATCATCAGTGCCTGTGCCGATTCGTCGAATCCGAGCATAGATTGCAGGATGCCGAGTGCAGCCATGATAGCACCGCCCGGAACACCCGGCGCAGCCACCATCGTGATGCCCAGCATAAAGATGAATCCGGCAAACAGGGGGAAATCATAGGGCATACCTTGCATAATCATCAGCGCCAGGGCGCACGCCACAATCTTCAACGTGCTACCCGACAGATGGATGGTGGCACAAAGCGGAATGACGAAGCCTGCTATATCGGCAGATACCCCGTTCTTCTTGGTCTGCTCCAGCGTGACGGGTATGGTGGCGGCACTGGACTGCGTACCCAATGCCGTGAAGTATGCCGGCAGCATCCGTCCCAGCAGTTTGAACGGATTCTTGCGTACAAACAAGGCGGCAATGCAATACTGGAATATCAGAAGGAAGATGTGCAGCAGGAAGATAATGCCAATAATCTTGATAAATACCATCAGGATGCCGAATACCTGTCCCGAATGCGTCATGTTCAGAAAAATTCCAAAGATATAGATAGGCAGCAACGGCAATATCACTGCACTGATGGTGCGGACAATAATCTCCTGGAAGTCGCGTGCCACGTTCTTCAGCGCATTGCTTTCCAAGTGTGCCAGCCCCAGTCCGAGGGTGAAAGCCAGCACCAATGCCGTCATCACATTCATCAGCGGCGGGATGGATACGGAGAAGTAGGGAAGGATGCCCTGCGCCTCGCTGACTTCTTCGAGCGGCACCCCGGTCGTGATGAGCGAAGGAAATACCGCAGCCCCGGTGAAGTAGGAGAGGAAACCGGAGAATAGCGTAGCGCCGTAGGCTATGAGCGCCGTTACAACCAGCATCTTTCCTGCTCCTTTCCCGATGTCGGCAATGGCAATGGTTACCAGTCCCACGATGATGAGCGGGATGGAGAAGTTGAGGAATTCGCTGAAGATGGCATTGAACGTCACGAATAATCGCACCAGTGCACCCGGAAGGAAATTACCGAAAAGAATACCTAAGATGATGGCGATGACGATGCGTGGCAATAATCCGATGTGGAACTTCTTCATGAGCTTTGAGTTTCTGTTTTAATGATATAGCATTCTGACTGACAAAAGTAACATTTTATTTTCGAAATTCATACGAACAAATGCTATAAGCACTTTGTTTTGATATAAAGTTAAATTTAAATAGAATATGGAGAACTTAAATAAAACAGACATTGGTCTTATCGGACTTGCTGTCATGGGAGAGAATCTGGCCCTTAATATGGCAGATAAAGGATGGAATGTTTCGGTTTACAACCGTACCGTTCCGGGAGTGGAAGAAGGAGTGGTGGAACGTTTCGTGAACGGTCGTGCCCGTGGAAAGAGCATTGAAGGCTATACGGATATAGCCGACTTTGTGGCCTCTATCGCCGTTCCCCGTAAAATCATGATGATGGTTCGTGCCGGTAGTGCGGTAGATGAACTGATGGAGCAACTTTTTCCCCACCTTACCGAAGGAGATATATTGATAGACGGCGGTAACTCGAATTACGAAGATACCAACCGTCGCGTAGAGTTGGCCGAGAAGAAAGGCTTCCGCTTCGTGGGTGCAGGTGTTTCCGGTGGTGAGGAAGGAGCGCTGAACGGTGCTTCCATCATGCCCGGCGGTTCGGTGAGTGCATGGGAAGAAGTGAAGCCTATCTTGCAGAGCATTGCAGCCAAGGCGTCCGACGGCACTCCGTGTTGCCAGTGGATCGGCCCTGCCGGTTCCGGTCACTTTGTGAAGATGATACACAACGGCATCGAGTATGGCGATATGCAACTCATTGCCGAATCTTATTGGGTGATGAAGAAGCTGCTCGACCTGAACAACGAGCAGATGGCGGAAATCTTTGCCCAATGGAATGAAGGCAAGCTGCGCAGTTATCTTATTGAGATAACAGCCAATATCCTGCGCCATAAGGACAAGTCCGGCGGATACCTGATAGACAAGATCCTGGACACTGCCGGACAAAAAGGAACGGGCAAGTGGTCTGTCATCAACGCAATGGAACTGGGTATGCCGTTGGGACTGATTGCTACGGCGGTATTCGAACGCAGCCTGTCGGCACAGAAAGAGTTGCGCGAGGCGGCTTCCAAACAGTATACTTGCCAACACTCGCAGGTGGTGTACAATAAGCTGGAGTTGGTGAAAGATATCCACTCGGCGCTCTATGCTTCCAAGCTGGTGTCCTATGCGCAAGGCTTTGCCGTGTTGCAGCGTGCTTCCGATGCTTTCGGTTGGAACCTCGACCTGGCATCCATCGCCCGCATGTGGCGGGGCGGTTGCATTATCCGCAGTATCTTCCTGAACGACATTGCCGCAGCATTCGAGGCAGAGAATAAACCCCGCCACCTGTTGCTGGCGCCTTACTTCAAGAACGAGATGCAGCAATTACTTTCCGGTTGGAAACACCTGGTGGCACAATCCATGAAGGAAGAGCTTCCGGTACCCGCCTTCTCGTCCGCACTGAATTATTTCTATTCGCTGGTTTCGGCCAAGTTGCCTGCCAACATGATTCAGGCCCAGCGCGACTACTTCGGTGCGCACACCTTTGAACGGACAGACGAACTGCGCGGACAATTCTTCCACGAGAATTGGACGGGGCACGGGGGAGATACGAAATCGGGGAGTTACAACGTGTAAAAAGAAAGACTTATGAGCAAATTTACAATGATAATTTTCGGCGCTTCGGGCGACTTGACCAAACGCAAACTGATGCCGGCGCTATATACCTTATATAAAGATGCCCGCCTGCCGGATGGTTTTTCCATCCTGGGCATAGGGCGCACCGAATATACCGACGAGTACTACCGGCAGTATATCCTGGGCGAATTGCAGAACTTCGTTCCTGCCAAAGACCGGAAGGAAGAAGAATTGGAAGCGTTTTGCAGCCATCTGCATTACCTCACCCTCGACCCTGCCGAGGCAGAGGGATATCCTCTCCTCGACCGGCGCTTGCAGGAACTTACCGGCGAAGAGAAACCGGACAACCTGCTCTTCTATCTCGCCACGCCCCCGTCCCTGTACGGCGTCATTCCGTTGCACCTCAAAGCCGCCCGTCTGAATCGTCCCCACGCCCGCATCATTGTGGAGAAACCTTTCGGATACGACCTGGAGTCGGCACAGAAACTGAATAAGATCTATGCTTCCGTCTTTGAGGAACATCAGATTTACCGCATCGATCACTTCCTGGGCAAGGAAACGGCGCAGAATATTCTCGCTTTCCGCTTTGCCAACGGCATCTTCGAGCCGTTGTGGAATCGCAACTACATCGATTACGTCGAAATCACCGCCGTCGAGAACCTGGGCATCGAAGCCCGCGGTGGCTTCTACGAAGGCGCCGGCGCACTGCGCGACATGGTGCAGAACCACCTTATCCAGCTTGTGGCACTGACTGCCCTCGAGCCGCCCGCCATCTTCAATGCCGACAACTTCCGCAACGAAGTGGTGAAGGTGTACGAATCCCTCGCCCCCCTGACGGAAGAAGACCTGAACGAGCACATCGTTCGAGGGCAATACACCGCTTCGGGTTCCAAGCCGGGCTATCGTGAGGAGAAGAACGTAGCTCCCGACTCGCGTACGGAGACCTACATTGCCATGAAGATCGGCATCAACAACTGGCGCTGGAGCGGCGTGCCCTTCTACATCCGCACCGGCAAACAGATGCCGACGAAAGTAACCGAGATTGTTGTCCACTTCCGCGAGACGCCCCATCAGATGTTCCGCTGCGAAGGCGGCCACTGTCCGCGTGCCAATAAACTCATTCTCCGCCTGCAACCCAACGAAGGCATTGTGCTGAAGTTCGGCATGAAGATGCCCGGTTCGGGGTTCGACGTGAAGCAGGTGATGATGGACTTCAGCTACGACAAGCTGGGCGGCCTGCCCACCGGCGACGCCTATGCCCGCCTGATAGAAGATTGCATACAGGGCGATCCTACGCTCTTCACCCGCAGTGATGCCGTAGAAGCCTCATGGCGATTCTTCGACCCCGTGCTGCGTTACTGGAAAGAACATCCCGACGCTCCGCTCTACGGCTATCCCGCAGGCACCTGGGGGCCGTTGGAGAGCGAAGCCATGATGCGCGAACACGGTGCCGAATGGACTAATCCTTGTAAGAATTTGACGAATACAGATGAATATTGTGAGTTATGAAAAGTTATATTTACCAGACTGCTACTGAGACGGCACACGCGCTGATAAAGCACCTCATTGCAATGATGGAGAGTGAGCCGGACAAGATATTCTACTTTGCCTTCAGCGGGGGAACCACCCCTTCGCTGATGTTCGACATTTGGGCTAACGACTATAAAGACGTCACCCCCTGGATGCGGATGCGCATCTACTGGGTGGACGAGCGTTGCGTGCCTGCCGAGGATTGCGAAAGCAACTACGGCACCATGCGCCGCCTGCTGCTGAACGAAGTGGGCATACCGGATGAATACATCTATCCCATCTACGGAACCAAACGCCCCGAGACCGAGGCGAAGGACTATTCGGATATGGTGGCGCGTACGGTTCCGCTTTGGGGCGGCTTCCCGGCTTTTGATGCCGTGCTGCTTGGCGCGGGAGACGACGGACATACATCTTCCATCTTTCCCGGGCAGGAATATCTGCTCTCTTCGTTTCATCCCTATGAGGCGAGCATCAACCCGTATAACGGACAGAAGCGCGTCGCCATGACGGGCTGTCTGCTCTTTGCTGCCAAGAAGCTGATTTTCTTTATCACCGGCAAGAATAAGGCGGATGTTGTCCGCGATATCCTTGATTCGGGTGACACGGGGCCGGCCGCTTACGTGGCGCATCATGCCGAACACGTGGAACTCTTCCTCGATGCCCAGGCCAATGGCGGAAAGGCGGGCACTACTTAGAAGTGCCGCTTTCCAGAATGCTCACGATGGAGAACAGCGTGAAGCAGATACCACCCAGTCCGGTAAGTACACGCGCCGGAACGAAATAAGCATCGTGTATGTTTGCCATCTCGAACAGAAAGGCGGAAAGGAACAAGCATGCCAGTGCCGTGAATACCGGAATAAGCGGGATGCGGTTGGCAAGCTTGAAGGTGTTCCGCCAGATGGCGGCAAGCAGGATTACTTTGCTGGAAATGCTGTAGCATACCAGTCCCAAACCTATCATGATATATCCGGTAGTAGCCAGCGAAAGGTTACTGTTGCACAGTACCAGCAGTCCCCAGAGGATGCTGATGCTTCCCATCACCAGGACGAGGGCAGGCCATTGCTTCCGTTCGGGCTTGGTGTAGTTGTTGCGTATCTGTCGGACGATGGTTGCCACCAATGCTACCAGGCTGGAACAGATGCAGGCAAGTCCTGCCATCACGTGGCCTGCTACATAGTAGGCATTATGCTTGTCGCTTTGGGACAGCAGCATGAAGGTCCATACCCATGCTACCAGTGCAAGGATGGTGGCTATGGTTATCAGTATATTCCCCTGCGTACGGCTGAAGGCGGTTCGCGGTTGCTCGTGGTCAGTCCGTTCCGAGTTGGCGGGGATAAGGGTGAAGCGGGTAGAGGCGGTGGCGGTAGTAGCAACGCAGGCAGTGATGAAGCCCACTCCGCAGATGACGTGCCCCGAAACGAAGTTGCTTACCGTAAATGCTGTGTGCATATGTTCCCAACCGTAAATTACCGTCAGGATAGCTGCCAGGTAGCCGATAATGGGAAGGGCGTATTTGGCAACAGAGTTATAAGTGTGGATAATCTGCCTGATGATGGTAGCCGCCGTGGCAAACAGGGCAATACAAATCATTCCTAAAGAGAAAACTACCGGACCGGCAACGAACTTTGCCGAGTCCAGTCCCTCGTGCAGCACAAAGGCTCCATAGCCGAAGCAGAAGAGAGCCATCAATAACGGTATGGCTCTGAAGAGAATACTGATTCCGTAATTCATAACTGTTGTTTTTAGAGTTTCCCCTTCCAACAGCGTTCGACAGGCTTTGTTTCTTGTTTTAAGATTTATTTGTAAGGGAACAGAGTTGCACCGCGAATGAAGATTGTCAAAGTGACAAATTGTATTTTCAAACGCGGCTGCTTGCTCCGTACCTTGATAGTGACCGGTGGAAGTGAGAATAAGCCGTTCTCGTGCATTAGCGATATTGCAAGATGAAATGTAATCTGTTAAATGAATGCCATGCCGGAATGTATTCTCTCTGTTTGGTGTCCGAAAGTATGTCTGCGCCTTGATATGCCGATAATATAATATCTGGTATCGGGACGGATATTCCTTCCTTATAGCGCAGCAAACCTTCTTTTTTGCTCAATATATAGTTCCCGGTCGGTGCATCTATAGTTCCCCGGTGTGGAACATATAGTCTTTCCGCGGAAAACATATAGTCTTTCACCGCGAAACAGATAATCTATTGCCGCAAAACACACCATCTGTTTCGATGAATCTGATATTTCTTGCCTTAATATCGTATAATGCCTGCATAATATACAGTATTTCTGCATATCCATTCCTGCCTTTATGCAGTGATTTCCTATTTACTCTGCTTCTTTGGAACGGTCGTGATAGTAAAACCGTGAATAGTCTGTCTTTCTGTAAAAGGAATCGTTCTTCTTCTTTTCCTATTGATAATTATCTCCTTGTTCCGGTATGTCGAAAAAAGAAAGAGCAACCATTCGGCTGCTCTTTGCTTTTCTTTTTATTTCCTTTGAATCTACAATTTAATCTTAGGCTTATACATGTCTTGTGCCTTCAGACCGCATTCTTTCTTCATCCGGATGGCGTATTCCAACTTCCCGACTTCCGGCTTCACATTGTTGGTGCCGAAGGAGAATTTGAGTCCCGCTTCTTTGGCCTTCATGATGATGGCTTTGCTCGGAATCTGGTAAAGTTCGTTTATCTCCAGCACCTTTCCGCTTTGCTTCAGGGCGGCGATTACTTTGTTTACGCGTTGGTCTGTCCAGAACATATCGTACCGGTCGTTCATCTGCGTAGGCAGGAAGAATGGATTTACGTAGATATCGGCAGGTTCTTTGAACACGTCGCACATTTTCTCTACAATCAAGTCCATGTACTCCTGCTCGTTATCGATAAATACCTCGTCGTCTATCCACAGACGGACGCGCCGTCCTTTTCTGTCGGTGAACGTCAGCGCATCGGTAAATACAAAGTCGAACTCCTTGCGTGCCGCTTCGGAGAAAGTCGTCGGCCACTCCCTGCCTTCGCCTTGCATGGCAAGGATAAAGGGCTGCGTGCGCATGGAATCGAGGAAACAATAGACTCCTTCGTCATCCGTTATCGGGAAACCGATGCCGCAGTTGGGCGCTACCACATAGTTGATGCCCAGCCGGCGCGACTGTGCGGCAGCCACTTCCTTAGTAAGCCCGCCTTTCAGGTGCACATGATAGTCCAGCACGGGGAAGTCTTCCTGATGAAGCCTTATGATTTCATCCGTCTGCTCGTCGCCTGCCTGGGCAAACTGGGCGGCAGTGTCGATGCCCCGTCCGTCAATCGTCTCGATGAAGATGTCTTTGAACTCGACATCTCCCTGCCCATTGCTGATGAGCTCGATGGTACCTTCGGACAAGAGCGCCTTCTCATTGGGAGAAACGCGATAAGGATGTTCCGGTTCTATGTATTCCACTACCGGCTCGCCATTTACTTTCACTGTAATGGCTTGCCCTTCCACGCGGATATCCATGTCGAACCATTGGCCTTCTTTCACGAAACTCTTGGTGAGATTGCGGACTGACAACAAGCTGCCGGTCTTTTTCCACCAGATGGGAGCGTCGTTATCGTTGTTGATAGCAACACGATAACCTTTCTCCGAGTCGTCTGTATGAAAAGCGATATAGCCCGTTCCACCGGAAGTGGTGCGTGCCCGCAGGTGCAAATCGAAATTCTTATATACGCTATTCTTCAATGCAGCCCGGGAGTTGAAGCCGGACAATATCAGCGAGCTGTCCCTCACCAGCACATTACCCGATGTCTGCCAATCTTCCAGATTGGCTCCATCGAATAGTTTCCGGCTGGAAGAGTTACTGCATGAACTCAGCAGCACAAGGCCACATACCAGTAAGATTGTTGTCAGTCTACTCATTTGTTTATCTGTTAAAGGAGATTCAAAGACAGACATCCGTTTACTTGTAGCTTGCTTTTACAAAAGGTGCCTTCAGCAAGTAGTCTATACTGGCTTTTACACTCTCTTCTACCGGCAGGTTGTATCTTTCTACCTCGACAACGATGTTTTCCACACCTGCTACCTTGGTATTGTTGAAGATGGCGTCGAAGCCTACCATTCCGCTCTGTCCGATCTCGCGATCGTCCTTGATGTGCAGGATATGGAAACGTCCCGGATACTTCTTGAAGTATGCCACCGGGCTGTTCTGGCCTCTTACTACCCAATATACGTCCATTTCGAAGAATACATATTCCGGGTTGGTGTGCGTAATCATATAATCCAGCATCGTTTGGTCTTCCACTTTCTGGAATTCGTGTGCATGATTATGATAACCGTACTTCAAACCGTTGGCTTTGCATCTCTTGCCGATTTCATTGTAATAGTCGCAATATGCCTGAAGTTCTTTCAGCGTTTTGGGAACACCAAGATACGGAGTCACGATGTAGGACATGCCTGCTGCTTTATGATCCTTGATAGCCTGATCCCACCACTTCAGTGATTCGCTGAAGTCTCCGGATGCTATTTCTGCTTCGGACAGACCTTTACCGGTATGCGAAGACAATACTCTCATGCCGGCAGTTTCGATATCTTTCTTGAAGTCTTTTGGGGTACGGCCATAGAATTTGCCATCGTTATAGTTGGCTGCTTCGACAGCGGTATATCCCATGTTTGCCAGGTTCTTCAGAATCGTTGTATACGTCTTGTACTTATCGGGCTGGCTTACGTCACCGCCGATAAGGTCTCTTACCGAATACATCTGTACGGCAATGTCTTTCTTCTGCGCCTTCAGTGAAGTAGGAACTGCAATGATGCAGGCGAGGAGCAGAATGAATAATGTTTGTTTTTTCATGATAATTGATTTTTATTTAATGGTTTCTTGCTGATTGCTTAGTCCAGAATCTTGATGCGTATGTTACGGAACCATACGTCGTCGCCATGATCTTGGAAAGCAATGTAACCTTCGTGGTTAGCACCACCGACATTGTTCAACAACTCGAATGCAAGCGGCCAGTCTTCTTTGCTGAACTTGCTTGCCTGCAACATGTCAGTCCATTTCTGTGTCCAGAGGTGGTATTCAACAACGTTCTCGTCGTTCTGTCCGTGAACTACAGTTCCTTTGAAAACCATAACCTTTGCCTTGTTCCATTCGCCGAATGGTTTTGCATTCTGCGGTTTAGCCGGAATCATGTCATAAAGAGACATGGACTGACGGTTGTTATCCTTACCCAATTTAGCATCCGGGTGGTTTTCGTTATCCAGCACCTGAGCTTCGGGAGCGGAGATGTAGATCGGTTCCAGTCTCCATTCGCCGGTTGCAGGGTCTTTGGACTCTACTTCCTGTGCCAGGTACAGGATACCTGAGTTACCGCCTTTGGAGATCTTCCATTCCAATTCCAGCTCGAAGTTTTTGAACTTGTGTGCGAAGATCAAGTCGCCGCCGTCACCTTCCTGGGCTTCACCGCCACCTGTACCGTTGAACTTGATACATCCGTCTTCTACCGTCCACTTGGAAGGAATGTAGTCTTTTCCGTATCCGCGCCAGCCTTTCATCTCTTTTCCGTCGAACAGAACGATATAGCCGTCCTTGTCTACCGGATAGGCGGACAGGTCTACTTGAGGATTATCCAATACCTTGTATTCAGGCATAGTGGCAACTTCATCACTTGCAGCTTCAGTTTTTTTGGCATTTCCACCACAAGAAGTTAATGCTCCTGCTAAGAGGACGCAACCGCATGCATATAAAAATTTGTTGTTCATAACTGTTTAATTTGAAGTAATTTGTTAATCGTTTTATTTTAATTAGGGCATATCGGGCAATTTCCAACCGTCACGATATGTGTGCTTGATAAGTTCCTGAGCAAATGCCTGTGCATTAACCGGATCGGTCATCGTCTTGTTGAACGTCGGGTGTCCGTCCTTAATCTGGAAACCGTCCTTGATCACTGTACGAATCGTAGCAGAAGGATCGATGTTGGTGAAACGCATGTTTTCTCCATCCCAATGCAGTTCCTGGTTGAGGCCTTGCAGTCTTACACCGAGTACTCCCATAACCACCATTTCGTTGAACGGACCTGCTTCGCTGAAAGGAGAGGCTGTCGGAACGCGGTTCGCTGCACTTTCTTTACAAGCGCGTACCCAGTCCATCTGGTGAGATGTGTTGATTTCTCTCAGTACCTTCGGAGCGCTCGGAGTTCTTCCTGACATCAACCAGGGGTCGGCACCGTAGCAACCGCAAACCAATGTATCTTTTGTTCCGTAGAAGATAACGCAACCACCCTGGTGATTCATTTCTTTTCCGGCAGGGAAACCTTCGGGACGCATCGGCTTCAAACCACCGTCGTACCAGTAAACTTCTACTTCGGGCATACCGACCTTAGGCAGGTTAGGACGTGCCGGGAAGGTGAACTTGATGCTTTGTGCACTCGGAGCGCAATCCGTCAACAACAGTGTGGAGCTACCTTGAACCTTGGTAGGATATCCCAGTTTCAATCCTTTGAATACCGGATGCAGGATGTGGCAAGCCATATCGCCCAATGCACCTGTACCGAAGTCCCACCATCCGCGCCAGTTCCACGGTGTGTAGATTGAGTTGTAATCACGATATTTGGCAGGGCCCAGGAACAAGTCCCACTCCAGTGAGCTTGGTACCTTTTCCACCTTCTCGGGACGGTTCATGCCTTGCGGCCATATCGGACGGTCGGTAAAGGTTTCCACCTTTGTTACTTCACCGATTTCGCCGTTCCATATCCATTCGCACATCTTGCGTACTCCTTCGCCGGAAGCACCCTGGTTACCCATCTGTGTTGCCACTTGGTATTTGTCGGCCAGCTTGGTAAGAAGTCTGGATTCGTATACAGTGTGTGTCAATGGCTTTTCTACATAGACATGTTTTCCCATTGTGATGGCTTGTGAAGCCACTAAAGCATGAGTGTGGTCGGCAGTGGCTACCATAACCGCATCGGCAGACTTGCCCAATTCGTCGAACATCTTCCGATAATCGCGGTATCTCTTAGCATTGGGATATTCTTTGAAAACATGGTCGCTGTACTTCCAGTCTACGTCACAGAGTCCGATGATGTTTTGTGAGTTCATGTCTCGCAATACTTGCGCACCACGTCCTCCGATACCAACACCCAGGATGTTCAGTTTATCACTGGGGGGCACATGACCGAATGATTTACCCAAAACTGTGTTCGGGACGATAGTAAGCCCTGCAATGGCAGCAGCCCCTGTCTTCAGAAATTTTCTTCTTGTAAAATTTGCCATAACTTTAATTGATTTTTAAACAATAATATATTTAGAACGCAATAGTCCATATCCGTTCTTCATGGTTCTTCTTCTCTGCAATATCTTTTCGAGTGTCTGCGTGTCGCCGATAGCCGGAAGATCATTGCTGCGGGCATCGTCCAGAAATCTCCAGGCATATTCCGAGGCTATCGCAGAATCGCGAAATGTAGGCAAGTGCGGGTCTCTTATGCCCGATTCTATTGAATTGGCAAACAAGTTGCACAGCACATCTATGTTCTTTCCACCGAAGGGCCTTTCTTCACGGATCGTTTGGGATACTCCGTGCAACTCGACTACGGCGGTCTTGAAATCATGGGTCATGCGCACAATTCCTTTTGTACCTATTATATCTATGTACGAATTGTGGGTTTGTACCAGTGAAAGTTGTCCGTATGCATGTCCCTGGGTAATGTCAAAGACGACTCCGTTCTCGAAGGTGCCATGGCATTGCAAGTGCCACGGGTCTTTGTAGTCCCACATCCTTACGGCTTGTGCATTCCACGTCTTATAGTCGCATCCGGCATACCATCTGGCAATATCCACATAGTGCATTCCGCAATCGTGGAATGCGGGACCTTCATATTGGTGTCCTTCGCCCGGAGCAAGTCCGGGGGTAAGATGGCATACGCGTATGACGGCCAATTCTCCGATTTCGCCATCGTCGATACAATCTTTTATGTAGTTATGATACCAGGAATTGCGAAGGTAGAGGTTAGTGGTAGAAAAGAGGGTCGTGTTCTCGGCAGCTTGTACAGCTTCCCATTCTCTTTCGATAGTATCGGCAATGGGTTTTTCACTTATGATATGTTTCCCGCTTTGGATAGCTCTGTCTATTTGTTCTTTCCTTGAGTTTGCCAGAGCAAAGAGACCGACTACTTGTACTGTTTCGTCATTTAGAATTTCCTGTTCGTCTTGTACTACCTTTGAATGCGGGGATAACTTCTTTGCAAGTTCACGACTCCTGGGATCAGTATCACATATATATGCTACTTCCCATCTGCCGCTCTTTTGCATTTCTTCAAGATAAAATCTTCCCATTCGGCCGAAGCCTATTAGTCCAACTTTAATTAGTGTGTGCATGTCATCCGTATTATTATTAATAAAGGTTATTCGTAATGGAAAAGAATGCCAGGAGTTTTGCTGCTTCAGCGATTGTTACCAGATATAAGAAGCGAACAATTTTTCCTCTTTACAAAGTTAGGATTAAATAGAGCCTTTCAAAAGCTTAAATCTAATTATGTAGAAAGTGAAGATGTGGTATATGATGATAATCAGTATATTATGCTTTTTTATCTTCGTTTTTTTGTAGATGGTTTGTAGAACTGTTGTTGCCTATTCCCATAATTAATTCTTCGAATTCATCGCGTTTCTCGGCAGCTTTGTTTCTCATCTTCGTCCGGTAGTTATAGATAGTGCTCATGGAACAACGCAGGAAGCTGGCTATTTTTACACTGTCTGTTATACCTAAACGGAATAGTGCATATATTCTGAGTTCTTTGTTCAACATATCGTCTTTCTTCAAGATGATTTTCTCGCTGTCTACCAGCAAGGCATTGAAATCGGAAACAAATGTGGGATACAGGTTCAGGAATATCTTATCAAAATGGGAGTACAATTCATCAAGCTCATTATCGATGATGGATGTAGACTTCAACTTGTTCATCAGCTCCTCATATTGTTTGTTGATTCCAAGCTTGTACAGCATTTTGCGGTATTCTTCCATTTTATCAATATAGGTGGAACAGATATCAAAGAATTGGGCGATATACTGTTCTTTGACGGAGTTCGATTCCGACAATTGTACATACCGGTTCTTCAGCATGTCATTCTTGTCGTTCAGTTCATTGTTCAGCGCATTCAGTTTGTCATTGGTCAGGGAAAGCTTTTCTTTTATGACCGAAACTTTGTGCATCTGCTTATAGATGTATACCACCAACAGAATCAAGAACAGAGAGAGAAGGCTTATCAGAATGAGATATGTCTTCAGTTTGCTATTTGTCGCTCTTTCCTTTTCTTGATACGAAGTATTTATTATGGAATAGAGTGCTGAAAGTTGCGCGGTTCTGAACTGGACTCCGGAGAATCTGGCATCCTCAATGGCAAAATGGGAATACTTGAACGCGTCTTCAATATCTCCTGCATGATAGCAGATGATGGCTAGCCGTTGGAAGGAAGCATTTTCTTTAATGGCATTCTTCACGTCGGCTATGGCTGATAGCATGTGGTATTTCTTTTCCTGTTCCACTTCACCTCTCATTTCGCTGATAGCTCCGAGATAGTAAGTAATGACTGCAGTTCTGGGAGTTTCCATACCTTCTTCCTGCAGTAGTGTATGCAATATTGTCTCAGCTTCTGTTATTTGCTTCGTGACGACATATTTGTGGACTAAATTAACCTTGTAATCAAATGAAGTAGGGTCTAATACAGTAAGTAGCGAGTCACGATACCTTTCTGTTTGAACGGAATATCTGGGTTGATTGCTTATCGCCGAGTAATGCTCAAAGAAGCGAAGGTATGCTTCATAATAATCCGCCAATGTCTGTGGAGAAAGTTCTTGTGGATTAAAGTTTTTCAGTATCTCTTCCGATTCGCGGAACCGTCCGGAGTAAGAATATAGGCGGGCAAGGTTTATGTCTGATGTGGATTTCAGGTGAGGGGTTTTCAGAACCCGGGCAATTTCAATGGCCCTCTCTGCATAAAGGATGGCAGAGTCCAGCCGGAATTTCTTATATTCGTCAGAGAGTTTGCAGTTTATTTCATACTCATATTCCAGTGAGTTCCCTTTTTTATCGAGAAGTTTTTGAAGGCTGCTTATCTCCAGTTCTTTGTGCCGGATGTATTGTTCTTTGTTCTTCATTACATAATCCAAGGAATCTGATATGGATTTAAGATCGTTCTTTCCATATAACAGGGCAGAAAAAACGAAAAGTAGTAATAGCATTATATAGCTTTTCCGGGATATGTTCATTGTATGTTTCATGGTCAACTGTATAGCCTCATTATTGATGATGCACAAAGATAGAATTTTTTCTTTAATTAAGGTTATCTCCATAAAAAAAGCACTTCCTGTCGTTCGCTTACGGAGGAAGTGCTTTACACAAAAACTAAACTAGACTTAACTAAACTATTCTATTGGGGGAGTTTCACAACTCCTATCTGTTCGCTGCAAAGATATAAAAACATCTTTTAATATGCAAAGAATTGTATATATTAATCGACGGTAATTTTATTTTTATCGATAAATCAGGAATATATTTCAACTCCTTTGGTCTAAAAAGTCTTGAAATGCTTGTTTGTAACTATCACTTATCGGAATATAATTCTTTCCGAAGACAATGCGCCCGCGGTCGATAACCCGTATTTTGTCTTTCTGAACAATATAAGAACGATGGACGCGCATGAAGCGTGAGGATGGCAGAAGTTCTTCCATCGCTTTCATGCTCATCAGTGACAGTATGGGCTTGGGCGAATCTTCCTCGTAGATTTTGATATAATCCTTTAATCCCTCTATGTATAATATTTTTCTTAGTTCTATTTGTACCAGTTTGTAGTCGCTCTTTACGAAAATGCTTTGGATCTCTTCTTTGGGCTGTTGTAATAATTCGAACCATTGTACGGCTTTGTTGGCAGCCTGCAGAAAGTCTACATAGGAAATGGGTTTCAGCAGATAGTCCAGTGCATTGACTTTGTAACCGTCTATAGCGTATTGACCGAAGGCGGTGGTGAAGACAATACGGGTGGTAGGATCTACCATCTTTGAGAATTCGAGTCCGTTCAGTTCCGGCATCTGAATGTCGAGGAAAAGCAGGTCGACATGCTTTTCCGGCAATTCTTTCATTGCCTGCACAGCACTGGAATACTTCCCGATCAGTTTCAGAAACGGGGTTTTATTGACGTAGCTTTCCAGCAATTCTAAGGCCAGAGGCTCGTCGTCTACGATTGCACAGTTCAGATTCATAGTCCTTTTATATTTAAAAAGTGATACCCTCTACACCTTTATCACTAAAACCGATTTATATTCTTTTCCGTCTTCACTCACTCCCTGCTGCCAGTTGTAGCGGCCGGGATAGGTTAGTTCCAGTCGCTTTTGCACCTGTTCCAGTCCGATGCCGCTTCCGCTTTTGTCGGTTTCATTCTTGGGGTGGTAGCTGTTGGTTATTTCGCAGCGCACCTCTCCGGGGGCTTCGCTGAAGTGGATGCGGATGAAGCTGGGTTCGGTAGGAGAAATGCCATGTTTGAAGGCATTCTCTATGAGAGAGATAAATATGAGCGGAGCTATTTCCGTACGGCTGTCCGGGCGGATGTCGATTTGTGTTTCTACGGTGACGTTGGCGGACAGACGGATGCGCATCAGCTCAATGTAATTGCGGATGAAATCCATCTCTTTGTCGAGGGTGACGAAATTCTGCTGATTGTCGTAGAGCACGTGGCGAAGGAGGCGGCTTAACTCCTGTACAGCTGCCTGCGCCTTGTCGGTATTAAATGCGATAAGGGCATAAATATTGTTCAGCGTATTGAGCAGGAAGTGCGGATTAAGCTGGTTGCGCAGGTTCTTCAGCTCAGCTTCCGTGCGGTTCTTTTCGGCTTCGCGACGGGCGGCATCCATTTGCACCCAACGGCTGCTCATCTTGATGGCGGCACTTAGGCCGACGGTCAATACCATGGAAAATATATCACGCAGGATAAATATCCATTTGGGAGGTCCCATGTGTCGTTCTCCCTTCCCAACGCCCCCCTTGATAAATGTTTGAAATGTATATTCCTGCCACAGATGCGCTCCGGCGGCAATGCACAGTATCAGCAGTATGTTCAGTATCAGATATTGCTTGATACGTCCCTCGAACATATATCGGGGGATGAGAAAGCAATAGTTCACGTAAAACACAATGAAGAAGGAGATGGGAATGATACTGCCATGACGCAGGTAATCCATCCAAGTGATGTTGAATCCGCTGCGTGTCATCATCAGGAAAGGGAAGCCGAATACGATTCCCCAGCCGATGACGTGAGTCAGGACTTCAATGATGCGAGGGCGGGAGGAGGGGATCTGTTTCATAATAATGCAAAGATAAGAAGAAGTTATGATTTATGAATTATGATTTATAAGTTATGAGTATGAGTTTATGAAGCAAATAAATCATAATTCATAAATCATAATTCTTTTTACTCGTATCGTATCGCTTCTATCGGGTCCAGGTCTGCTGCCTTCTTGGCAGGATACCAGCCGAAGAACACACCGGTTACCGTACATACGGCAAATGATAGGAATACGCTCCAAGCCTGGATAAAGATGGGCCAATGGGCTACGCTCTTCACTATCCAGCTGGCACCGCATCCGATGATGACGCCGATAATGCCACCGGTAATGCTGATAAGGATGGCCTCTATCAGGAATTGGCTTAGAATGTCCACGCCACGGGCACCGACAGACATCCGAAGTCCTATCTCGCGTGTACGTTCCGTCACCGATACATACATGATGTTCATGATGCCGATGCCGCCCACTACGAGCGAGATACCGGCAATGCAGGCAAGCAGTGTCGTCATCAGGTCGGTGGTGGAGTTCAGCATGGTACTGAGTTCCTGTTGGCTGCGGATGGTGAAGTCATCGTCATCGCTCTGTTTCAACTTATGATTCCTTCGCAGTATCTCGGTGACTTCTTCGGTGGCATTGTCCGTCATGTCCTCACTGAGGGCGGAGGCGAAGATGCCGCTTAGATAAGTCTGTGCCAGCAGTCGTTTCATCACGGTGCTGTACGGGGCAAGTACCACGTCGTCCTGGTCCATACCCATGGAGTTGTAACCTTTTGATTTGAGCACACCCACCACGCGGAAGGGTACTTGGTTGAAGCGGATAATCCGTCCTACAGGGTCTTCGCCCCCGGGAAAGAGGTTATCCTGAATGGTTTTTCCGATAACGCAAACTTTGGCGGACGTCTGTATGTCGGCTTCGGTGAACATCTCCCCGTTCGCCACACTGAGCTGGCGGATCTCGAGATAGTCGGTGCCTACGCCGCTCACGGAAGAGGGGTAGTTGTTGTTGCCCGCAATGAGCTGTCCGCTGGAGGAGACGTTGGGGCTGACGGCGGCGAGGAAGTTTGTTTCGTTGCGCAATGCTTCGTAATCCGCCAGTTTCAGTGTCTGCATGGCACTGGGGTCTTGGCGGACGCCACCACGCATATCGGCTCCCGGATGTATCATAATCATGTTGGAGCCCATTTCGGATATTTGTGCCTGGATGCTCTTCTTGGAACCTTGTCCGATGGCAAGCATGGTGATGACGGACGCCACACCGATGATGATGCCCAACATGGTGAGGAATGCCCGTAACTTGTTGTTGGACAAGGCGCGCAGGGCTATTTTGAATAGGTTTGTTCCGTTCATTTTCTATGGTTTAAACAGTTTATCGTTCATTTACTCATCCTCTTGCTTGGGCAATGCCGCCAATGCTTCGGCAGCATTCAGTATGTGGAGGTTGGGGCTGTCTTCCTTCACCCGCCCGTCGCGCAGCACGATGTTGCGGCTGCTGTACTGGGCTATTTCGGGGTTGTGGGTTACGAAGATGATGGTTCGTCCTTCGGCGTGCAGCTTCTGAAACAGAACCAATATTTCAAAAGAGGTACGCGTATCGAGGTTACCCGTCGCTTCGTCCGCCAGGATGACGGCAGGATTGTTCACCAGGGCGCGGGCGATGGCTACGCGCTGCATCTGTCCGCCGGACATCTGGTTGGATTTATGTTCCAGACGGTCGCCCAGCCCTACGGATTGCAGGGCTTCGATGGCGCGCCGGCGTCTTTCGGCGGCAGATACCGAGGAGTTGTACATCAACGGCAGTTCCACGTTTTCTACGGCGGTGGTCTTGGCAAGCAGGTTGTAGCTTTGGAAGACGAAGCCGATCTTGCGGTTCCTCAGTACGGCACGCTGGGGCTTGCTCATGGTGCGCACGGAGATTCCGTCCAGCAGATACTCTCCGCTGGTTGGGGTGTCGAGGCAGCCGAGGGTGTTCAGCAGGGTCGATTTGCCCGAACCGGAAGTACCCATGATGGTGACAAACTCGCCTTCGTTGATGGTGAACGAAACGCCGCGCAAGGCATGCACGGTTTCGTCTCCCACCTGGAAGTTCCGTTTGATATTTTGGAGTTCAATGACTACTTTACTCATAATAAACAGATTATTTGCTTTTCTTTTTATTGCTTCCCGGAGGGCCAGGCATGAAGGGGCTCTTTTCTCCGCCAGCCGCTTCCTGGCTCATGGCGGCCTCGCCTTCGCCGGGCATACTTCCGATGGTGGCTTCGGTGATTACATTCGTCCCGGCGGCGATGCCGCTGATGACTTCCGTATTAATACCGTTCGAGATACCTATCTCTACCGGATGTGCGGTGAAGGTGTTTCCTTCGCGCGTCCATACCTTGTGCTCGCCTTCGCAATCCTTCACAATGTCATTGTCGCCGATGAGCGGCTTCTCGGGAGTGAAACGCAGGGCGCGGGCAGGGATGCAAAGCACATCTTTGCGATCAAGCGTATAGATGGTGACATTCGCCGTCAGACGCGGTTTCAGCTTTAAGTCAGGATTGTGGGCGGAGATAACCACCTCGTAAGTCACCACCGTATTCGATGAACTGCTGGTACTGCTCGATGTGGCATCGCCCAATCGTATCTGCGTCACTACTCCTTCGAAGACGTCATTCGGGTAAGCATCTACGGTGAACGAGGCGCGTTGCCCTTCTTCCACACCGCCTATGTCGGCTTCATCCACGTCCGCCACTACCTGCATCTGCGTCAGATCGGCGGCGATGGTGAAGAGGGTCGGAGTTTCGAAGCCGGAAGCTACGGTCTGTCCTTCTTCCACATCGCGGCTGATGACTACGCCGTCGATGGGCGAGGTGATGGTGGCATACGACAGGTTACGTTCCGCCTTTGCCAGTGATGCCTGGCTGCTTTCGTAGCTGCTCCGCGCCTTTTCGTAGTTATAGACCGATTGCTCGTAGTCGGTATCGCTGATAAGCTGCTTCTCGTGCAAGGTCTTGTTGCGCTGATAGAGTTTCTGCTGGTATTCATATTCGGCTTTCGCACCGTTGTAGGCGGCGCGCTGCGAGGCGAGTTCGCTTTGCAGCGTCACGCGGTCCATTTCGGCAATGAGTTGCCCTTTGGTCACCACAGAGTTGTAATCTGCATAAATCTTGTCGATGATACCGCTGACCTGGGTACCTACTTCCACTTCTGTCACCGGTTCGATGGTTCCTGTGGCGGTGACCGACTCGGATATTTCGCCTTTGCTGGCGGTGGCGGTCACGTAGGTTACTTTGTGCTTCGCCTTCGCCCCGCCGAAAAGCCATATTCCACCGCCGATTATTACGACGGCAATGATGACTGCGAGGATAATTTTCTTTTTCATACTTATTGATATATTACGTTGATATTCTTATTTTCTTAAATGAGAGCCTGTGCCTTTTTTCTACTGCTGAAAACACTTGCGTAACTCATTGATTGATTGAGTTATCAATGTCCCACTATATCTTACTGTGGTGGGACTTTTATTCCGCCATGCTTCACTCGTAGTGGGACGGTAGTTCAGTCGTAGAGAGAAGCCAGTTCAGTCGTAGAGGGAAGGTAGTTCTGTCGTAGAGGGAATAGGCTTCTCTCGTAATGGGAACCAGCCTTCCGTATAAACCGACCTTGCTTCATCCGAATTTCCTTTACAGCTCAATGCTTTCTCCCTGGTAGAACTTCAGCAACTGCGTGTTCAGTATCGCCATATACTTCGCCTGCAACGTTTCCTGCTGTGCATTGAGCAGATTGTTTTTCTCGGTCAGCAGTTCCACGGTATTCTTCATTCCCAGGTCAAACTGTTCGCTGATGAGGTCGTAACTGGTCTGCGTGCTGCGTAGCTTCTCTACGGCTGCGGCATAGCGTTGCTGTGCGCTGTTGGCATCCAGCCAAAGGCCTTCGATGGTTTTGTACAAGGTCTTCTGCTCGTCCAGCAGGGACAGTTCGCTGGTCTGCTTTTGCAGTTTCGCCTTCTGTATGGCGCTTTTCGTTTGGCGGTTATTAAATATAGGTATGCTCACGGTCAGTCCCAGCGAGTTGTTCCAGTTCTGCTTTATCTGTTCGCCGAAGGTGAAGTCGTTGCCGTTGGCGTTGGTGGTTCCTATTCCGGCGCTGAGGCTCAGTGTGGGGATGTAGCCGGCGCGGGCGATGCTGATGTCAAGGTCGGACGCCTGTACATTGAGTTTGCCTGCTTCTATTTCGGGGCGCAGGGTGAGGGCGGCGCGGTAAACGTCGGTCTTGGTGGGCAGGGGGGAGAGTACGTTCTCGTCGCCCAGCGCGGGAAGGTAGAGGTTCATTTCTTCTTCGCCGTCCAGTTCGAGGAGTTGTTTCAGCTGGAGTTTATAGTCCTGCAAGGTGGCTTCTGCGGTTACCACCTGGTACTTGTCGGTGCTGACTTGCGCTTCGAGCTGTGCCAGGTCGCTCTTGGCGATGCTTCCTGCCTGGAGCAGGGCGCGGGCACGTTCGCATTCCGCCTGGCTCACTTCCAGGGTGGCTTGGTTCACTTTCACCGCTTCGGCGGTATAGAGTATCTGCACGTAGGTCTGCGCAATGCTTTCTTCGATGCTGTTCTCGCTCTGTGCCACGCTGAGGTCGGCGATGCGGTTGTTCAGTTGTTGCTGCTTCACGGTGTTGATGCGCTTTCCGCCGTTGTAGAGCGTCCAGTTGGCGTCGATGCCGTAGCTGCCGTTGTAGGAAGTCTTGCTCTGGCTGCTGGTGATGTTGTCGCCGTTGATGATGGTGTTCGTTTCACTGTAGGGGCGGTTCACTACGCGCTGGCTCACGCTACCCGTGAGGCTGGGGAAGAGGGCGGCTTTGGCGGTCTTCACATCTACTTCGGCGCTGGCGGCGCTGAGGCGGTTCTTGCGGATGGTGATGTTCTGCTTCAAAGCATAGTCGATGCAAGTCTGCAAGTCCCACTGGGCAGGCGTTTGGGCGCCCAGCCAAGTGCAGCTTGCCATGCAGAGGGTTATTACTGTCAATCTTTTTACGTTCATCATATTTTCGTTTTGCTATGGTTTTTACATCTGCAAATGTAGGGGGCAGGAAGATGGAATGCAAAACTGATAGACGTAGGGCGAGTTTTCGACGCCCAAACTCTTTTTTGTACCGATAAGGGACAATTTGCGATGGCGGGAGTAAGAGAAGCCTCTTTTTCTCAACTTTTTTGCTTTTTATTTGTTCTTTATATAAAAGAATTCTATATTTGTAATCATTATAAATCTTTGCCGGCATGAAGCAGACTGTGATAAACATCGGACGTTTTTATTTGGAAGGTTTTCGAAGTATGACGTTAGGCCGTACTTTGTGGCTCATTATCCTCGTGAAACTATTCATCATGTTCTTTATCCTTCGTCTTTTCTTCTTTCCCAACTTCCTGAACAGTCCTGCTGTGGGGGATGATAAAGATGATTACGTCAGCCGGGAACTGATTGAACGAAGCCTTGGTAATTCATAATTCATAAATCATAACTCTTATGCTTGAACACATTGACACTTCCCTCATTGACTGGTCGAGAGCGCAATTCGCTTTGACAGCCATCTATCACTGGATTTTTGTGCCGCTTACTCTTGGTTTGGCGGTAATTATGGGCATCATGGAGACGGCGTATTACCGTACGGGTGACGAATTCTGGAAACGCACCGCCAAGTTCTGGATGAAAGTTTTCGGTATCAACTTTGCCGTAGGTGTGGCTACGGGGCTGATTCTGGAGTTCGAGTTCGGTACCAACTGGAGCAATTACAGTTGGTTCGTGGGCGATATCTTCGGTGCGCCGCTTGCCATCGAGGGCATACTTGCCTTCTTTATGGAAGCCACGTTCATCGCAGTGATGTTCTTCGGATGGGAGAAGGTGAGCAAGCGTTTTCACCTGGCATCTACCTGGCTCACGGGGCTGGGGGCTACGATATCGGCCTGGTGGATTCTTGTTGCCAATGCGTGGATGCAGAATCCCGTAGGCATGGAATTCAATCCCAATACGGCACGCAACGAAATGGTGGACTTCTGGGCGGTGGCTACTTCGCCGATGGCAGTTAATAAGTTCTTCCATAGCGTATTATCCGGCTGGGTGCTGGCAGCTGTGTTTGTGGTCGGCGTAAGTTGCTGGTATCTGTGGAAGAAGCGCGATAAGAAGTTTGCTTTGGCAAGCCTTAAGATAGCTGCATGGGTAGGTCTTTTTTCCGCCGTGATGTCTGCATGGACGGGCGATGGCTCGGGCTATCAGGTGGCACAGAAGCAACCCATGAAACTGGCTGCAATGGAAGGTTATTATGATGGGCAGCAGGGTGCCGGGCTGGTGGGCTTCGGCATACTGAATCCCGATAAAAAGACGCCTCAGGATGGGGTGGACCCTTTCCTATTCCGCATAGAAATACCGAAGATGCTCTCTCTGCTTGCCGAGCGCAAGGCGGATGCTTTCGTTCCGGGCATCAACAATCTGCTGCAAGGCGGCTATCCGTTGAAGGACGGCACAACAGCGCTCTCGGCAGAAGAAAAGATAGAAAAGGGAAAGACGGCTATCAGCGCATTTGCCGCCTATCGTGCCGCCAAGGCTGCCGGAAACACTGCGGATGCAGAGGTAGCGGCCCAAGTGTTGAAGGATAATGTGGCCTACTTCGGCTACGGTTATATTAAAGATGTGAATGAGCTGGTGCCGAACGTGCCGCTTACATTCTATATGTTCCGCGTCATGGTCATCTTGGGAGGATACTTTATTCTCTTCTTTATCGTGGTGCTGTTCTTGGCTTACAAGAAAGATTTGTCGCAGATGCGTTGGATGCATTGGGTGGCTATGCTCACCATTCCGTTGGGCTATCTTGCCGGACAGGCCGGCTGGGTGGTTGCCGAGTGCGGACGCCAGCCGTGGGCTATACAGGATATGTTGCCTACAAGCGCTGCCATTTCCAAACTGAGTGTCGGCTCTGTGCAAACTACATTCTTTATCTTCCTCGTACTCTTCACCATCATGCTGATAGCTGAGGTGGGGATTATGCTGAAGGCGATAAGGAAGGGACCGGAGAAATAGTGATAAGGCGGTAAAGTGATAAGGTGATAGCGTACTGACAAATATCACCTTACCACCCTATCACTTATCACCCTTTTACATTATCACATTATATAATATATACAATTATGGATACATATACTTTTCTTCAACAATATTGGTGGTTTGTAGTTTCCTTGTTGGGGGCTATCCTTGTATTCCTGCTGTTTGTGCAGGGAGGTAATTCGCTTTTGTTCTGCCTGGGTAAGACAGAGGAGCAGAAGAAGATGATGATTAATTCTACGGGACGGAAGTGGGAGTTTACGTTTACGACGCTTGTCACGTTTGGCGGGGCGTTCTTTGCTTCGTTCCCGTTGTTCTATAGTACCAGTTTCGGTGGGGCATATTGGTTGTGGATGATTATTCTGTTCAGCTTTGTGTTGCAGGCGGTCAGCTACGAGTTCCAGTCGAAGGCGGGGAATCTGCTGGGTAAGACAACGTATCGCACGTTCCTGGTGATAAACGGAGTTGTAGGTCCGGTGCTGCTGGGCGGGGCGGTAGCCACGTTCTTCACAGGGTCGGACTTCTATATTAATAAAGGTAATATAGCCGATGCGGCGATGCCTGTTATCAGCCAGTGGGGCAACGCGGGGCACGGACTGGATGCATTGCTCAATCCGTGGAATGTAGTGCTGGGGTTGGCGGTGTTCTTCCTGGCACGTATTTTGGGATCGCTTTATTTCATTAATAATATAAACGATGAGGACTTGGTGAAGCGTTGCCGCCGTTCGTTGTGGGGAAACACAGGATTGTTCCTGGTATTCTTCCTGGCATTCGTTATCCGTACGTTGGTTGCTGACGGTTTTGCTGTTAACCCTGAGACGGGAGAGGTGTTTATGGAGCCTTACAAGTATCTGACGAACTTCCTGGAAATGCCGGTAGTATTGATTGTGTTCCTGGCAGGTGTGGTGGCTGTCCTTTGGGGTATTGTCCGCACGCTATGGAAACCGGCATTCGATAAAGGCATCTGGTTTGCAGGAGTGGGTACAGTATTGACAGTGCTTGCGCTGCTGCTCGTTGCCGGCTATAACAATACGGCTTATTACCCTTCTACCCACGATTTACAAAGTTCTTTGACGCTTGCCAATAGCTGTTCCAGCCAGTTCACGCTGAATACAATGGCGTATGTTTCTATCCTGGTTCCTTTTGTGCTTGCATATATCTTCTATGCATGGCGCAGCATCGATAATAGAAAGATTGATGCGAAAGAGATGGAAGAGGGGGGACATGCGTATTAATTTCATAAATGATGTTTTGAAGTCTTTGAATGACAAAGACTTCAAAGCATCATTTGTCTTTCTTCTTTTCTACCGGTGGAAACTGGGGGACTAATTTCATCAGCCTCAATATCTGTTCTTGTCTTTTCTTTATATACTTGGATGGATGTGCGGAGTCGAATCGCCTCGGATTGGGCAGCGTGGCTGCAATCAGTGCGCACTGCGAGGCAGAGAGCTTGGCAGCAGTTGTTTTGAACTTATATTTGGCTGCTGCTTGTGCCCCATAAATTCCTTTCCCCATTTCGATGGAGTTGAGGTACACTTCCATAATCCGCTCTTTCGACCAGAAGAACTCTATCAATGCGGTGAAATAAACTTCCAGTCCTTTGCGCACCCATGACGATTGCGGCCACAGAAACACATTCTTTGCCGTTTGCTGGCTGATGGTGCTGGCGCCACGTTTCCGTTTCCTTGTTTCGTTCTCCTTCATAGCCTTCTTTATTTCAACGAAGTCGAAGCCGTTGTGTTCGGCAAAGCGGTTGTCTTCCGAGGCGATGACTGCCATCGGCAGGTGAGGGGATATCTTATCAAATGCCACCCACGTGTGATGCCAACCGGCACTTTCTCCCTTGAATACTTGCTGAACACTGCGAATAACCATCAACGGAGTGATGTAGACAGGTACAAAACGATAAACCACTACCGCCAGGATAGTGGAAATAAAAAAGAAAAGTACCAAGTTGCGAAGGATGCGCAGGGGTTTGGAGAGTTTCATTGTCGCTGCATAAATGAGAATTTAGTTTACCACAGAGGGCACAGAGTCTCACAGAGCTTTTCTTGTTTGTATATCTGAATGATAGATACTATGAGTTAAAAACTCAGTGAGACTCTGTGTCCTCTGTGGTGAAATCTTCTTTAGTTTGCTGCCTCAGCGTTCTTTATCATCTGCTCGCTGGCATACATATAGATATCCACGCGGCGGTTCTGTTCAGCCGACATACTGTCGTCATACTCGGTGTATCCCACACCTTCTACCTTCTTGAACTGTGCCGGAGATACGCCGCAATCCTGCAAGTAGTTCTCTACTGAGTAAGCACGGTTCTTGGATACCTTCATATTGGCTTCGTATGTACCTACCTTGTCGGTGTGGCCGATGATAGCAATATCCGTTGTAGGATCGCCTTTCAATATCTGAGCAAGTTCGCGCAGAGAAGATTTTGCATCATTGCTCAGCGCTGCAGAGTTGAAACCGAACAGGATACCTGCTGCAAACGACACCTTTACGGCGGGCAAACCGTTAGCATCGGTCACCTGCTCTACTTGGGCACCTTCTATCTTTGCAGCTTCTGCTGCCTTCTTATCCATATTGCGACCGATGATGACGCCGGTGCCCGTACCTACCGCTGCACCTACGGCCGCACCGATGGCAGCACCTTTGCCTTTACCTATCAGTCCGCCGATGATGGCTCCTGCTGCTGCGCCGGAACCGCCGCCGATTACTCCACCTTTAGTCGTATTGTTCATAGTGCCACAACTGCCCAGCAGAATGGCACAGCACATGAATAGTGCTGTAAATTTCATCTTCTTCATATTCGTTTTCATTAATGGTTTGATATCTGATTACAAATTTATGTATATAATAACGAATTCGCTTGCTACAAAGTTCGTCGTTGTACTTTTTTAGAGAATTTTCCTTTTAATAAGTACGAACCAGGAAGTGAGGATGATACCCTTGGCGATAGTCGTTCCGCAGACTGCCCACCAGATGGCGTCTACACCCATGCCCATGTGCACCAACAGCAGTGCTACCGGTATGCGCATATAGTTGCACGTGATGCTGACGATGGCGGGCGGTACGGTTCGTCCGATTCCGTAGAACACACCCTGCATGGTAATCTCCATCATCATAAAGATTTGCGAATATCCGTCGATGCGCAGGTAGTCACCACCCACCCGGTAGGCTTCCGCTTCGGGCACGAAGATGGAGAACACCTCGTTGCCGAAGAAGATGAAGAGCAGGGAACAGAGTGTGCCGAAGATACCCGTCATCCACAGCGTAGTGTGCCAGGCCTGCCGGACGCGTGCTTTCTGTCCGGCGGCATAGTTCTGTGCGATGAAGGTGCTCAGGGCGGTGGAGAAACCTTGCGAGGTATTCCAGGTAATGGCTTCGATTTGCCCGCCGGTGGTGAATGCCATCAGCCCGATATGTCCCCCCTGTTCCGACGCGGTGCGCGAGAGGAACATATTGACGAAGGAGAAGAGCGTATTGAGTGCCGCTACGGGCAGACCGAGTTTGAGGATGCGCCGGGTGTATTGCTTCTTCAACCGGACGATAAAGGAGAACCCGCCGAGAAGGTCGTCCTTCCGGCGAAGCTTATAGACGAAGATAGAGAATACGAGCGCTTCGGACAGCCACGTGGCAAGCGCGGCTCCCATAGTGCCCCAACCGAATCCGAAGATGAACAGAGGGTCGAGGATGATATTCATTATCAATCCCGTACCGCTGATGTAGAAAGGTGTCTTGCTGCGCCCTGCTGCGTTGTAGATACCGGTGAAGGCAGCAGAGAGGAAGACGAACGGCAATCCTGTGGATACGATGCGCAGATACATCACGGCATTCTCCGTGATATGTTCTTTCAGTTCGAAGAGGCGCAGGATAGGGGTGGCGAAGATGAACAGCAGACTGCCCAGGCAAAAGGCAATGAGCAGGGCAATCGTGATATTGTGCGAAGCGAAGCTGCGAGCGTCTGTCTCGCTGCGTGCTCCGATGGACTGACCTACGCTGACCTCGGCACCCACTTTATTCAGCAACGCAATGGAGCCGGACATCCAGGTGAGCATGCCCACAGCCCCCACGGCGGCAACGGATTTGCTGCCCAGTCTGCCCACCCATGCCATATCCGTCAGGCTATACGCCATTTGGATGAAAGAGGTCGCCATGATAGGCATCGCCAAGCCGAAAAGCTGGCGGTTGATAGGGCCTTGCGTCAGAGTCTTTGTTCCTTGCATTGTCTTTATTTCTTTTTAGCTTCTTTTGCCGACTGTCTTGTCTTCTTTTTATCTTCTTCTCCGGCGGCGGTGAGGACGTTTCCGATGCTTGTACCTGCGTATCTTGCCGTATACCAGCCACACAAGCAGTACGCCGAAGACGGCGAATATCAGTAGCACAATGCCTGTGTTAAGGTTGTCACCCTTCACGCGGCTCCACATTTCGAGTACCAGTTCGGTGCGGTCGCCGAAGTCGCGTATCATGGCGCAGCGCTCCACCACCTTGCGGTCGGGGTACTGGATGGAATTGATTTGCAGGCTGTCGGCACCGGGCAATGCGCCGAAGAAGTAACTCAGGTCGGAGCGTTCTTCTATCGTAGTGTCCGTCTTCGCTTCCATGATTTCGGGCGTGGCCACGGCGCTGACGTAACCGATGGCATCCATATTCCGCAAGGCTACTTCGGGCTGGCAGAGGTAGTTGATGAAGTAACTTGCCGCCTTCGGGTTGCGGGCATACTTGGGGATGACCCAGCCATCGTACCAGATGTTGCTGCCTTCGCGCGGTACGGCGTAGTCCAACTCCACACCCACGGCTTCGGCCTCGTCTATCGCCCAAACGGCGTCGCCGCTCCAGGTGAAGTTCATCCATGCCTTGCCCTTGGTCATCATCTCTTTGCCGAAGTCGGCTTCCCAGCCGGCAATGTTGGGTTTCATCGCTTTCAGGTATTCTTCGGCGAGGGCGATGGCTTGGGTGGAATTGTCGTTCATCAGTTGCTCCACGGTGACGGCGCTGTCCGCCAGCTGCCGGGCATGGGAGTAGATGATGGCGGTGCCGTAAGCATCACGGTAACTGTCCTTCATCAGTATCTTACCGCGGTTCTTGGGATTCCAGAGGCAGTACCAACTGCTGGCTTCTTCCTCGTCGATAAACTTCTTGTTATAAAGGATGCCGGCGGTGCCCCACATATAGGGCACGGCATAGTCGGTGGTCACGCGTCCCGGCTGGCTAGTCTTGTTCAACTCCCGCCGGATGTAAGGGGAGATGTTGGGGATATAATCCGGCGTCTTGCCCAGGTTCCGGTCGATGGGTAGCAGCAGGTCTTTCTTCAGCATCCGCTCGATGATGTATTCCGAGGGACAAACAACGTCGAAATCTTCGTGCCCGCGTTCAATCTTGGTGAGCATTATCTCGTTGATATCGAATACCTGGTAGATGATGCGGATGTCTTCGCCCGTCTGCTCCTTGTACCAGGCGGGGAATTCGGCAAGGACGTCTTCGTCGATGTAGTCACCCCAGTTGTATATCTTCAGTACACGGCTGCGCTCTTCGTCGGAACTTCCGCAGGCGGAGACGAGAAGGCAGAGAGTGGCAATACTGCAGATAAGGGTCAGTGTGAGTATATATTTCTTCATTGCTTCGTCATCGTTTACTTATTCCTTTTTGCTTCGCTCTGCCCGCTTGTTGATTACAATCAGCAGCACCAGCACCGTCACGAAGATAATCGTGGACAGCGGTCGCAGTTCGGGCGTCAGTCCGCCTTTGCGTGCATCGGCATATATATAGGTAGAGAGCGTTTCCAGTCCTTCGTTTCCGATGGTGAAGATGGTCACGGCGAAGTCATCGATGGAGAGGGTGAAAGCGAGGATAAATCCGCTTATCATGCCCGGCAGTATCTCCGGCAGAATGACTTTGCGCAATGCCTGGAAGGGCGTGGCACCCAGGTCGAGTGCCGCTTCGTAGACGTTCTGGTTCATCTTCTTCAGCCGTGGCATCACGCTCAGCACTACGTAAGGGGTGCAGAAGGTGATGTGCGCCAGTATCACCGTGGTATATCCCTGCGATATGCCGAAGCTGACGAACAGCAGGAACAGCGATACACCGGTAATGATGTCGGCGTTCATCATCGGGATGGCATTGGCAAAGCTCATCACCTGCCGCGTGCGCGAACGCAGGTTGAAGATGCCCACAGCTGCAATACTTCCCAGTGCCGTAGAGGCGGTTGCCGCAATCAGTGCGATGGCAAACGTGTTCCATATCGCACTCATCAGCGAGTGGTGCATCCCGCCCGTGAAGAGCGAACTGTACAGTTTGGTCGAGAATCCCGTCCAGTTGCCCAGTACCTTGGCTTCGGTAAAGGAGAATATCATGATAATCAGTATGGGCGAGTAGAGTAGCGCCAGCAGCAGCCACAAGTAGCCCTTGGCAAGAATACGTGTCATCATATCACACCCCCGCTTTCATTCGATGCACCGTCTTCTTCGTTGGTGAAGAGGATTGTAATGCCTATCAGCAACAGCATGATAAGCGAGAGGGCGGCACCGTAGTTCCACATTCCGTTGTATATATTCTCCTGCACCGTGGTACCGAACAGTTTGATGTTGTTCATCGTCAGCAGTTCGGCGATGGCAAAGGTGCTGACCGTGGGCATGAATACCATCACGATGCCGCTCATGATGCCCGGCATGGAGAGGGGCAATATCACTTTGCCGAATACTTTCCTCGGGCTGGCTCCCAGGTCTTGGGCGGCTTCTATCAGGTTGTGGTCCATCTTCTGAAGCGTGTTGTAGATGGGGTATATCATGAATGGCAGGAAGTTGTAGACCATGCCGAATACCAACGCGCCTTCGCCCAGGGGCAGGTTCAGGAAGTCGAACAGTGCCACTGTGGCAAGTGTGCGTATCAGGATATTGACCCACATGGGCAGGATGAACAGCACCACCATGGTTTGTGAGGTATTGAACTGTTTCTGGCTGAGGATGTAGGCAGCCGGATATCCCAGCAGCAGGCAGACAAGCGTTGTTATTACTGCAATTCCGATAGAATAGATGAAAGTGTTCATCGCCTCGGGATGCATCATGAACTTGCGGAAGTTGGCAAAGGTCACGGCGCCTTCGGCATCGGTAAAGGCATACACCACGATGAGCAGTAGCGGTACTATCACAAAGATGAGCAGAAACAGCGCGTAGGGTACCGTCCAGTTGCGCCGGAGCATGAAGAAACGGGATAACTTACTGAGCACTTCCTTCCTTATTAATAGATTGAACAATTCGTATATTCTCGGGGGCGATGGTGATACCCACGCGGTCGCCGTCGTCCCACACGTCGTTGGTATCGACGAAGATGTCCTCGTCCCAATCGGTAAACACCGTCAGATGGTAATGGTTTCCTTTGTAGAGGATGAATTTTACTTCACCCGTCAACCGCCCGTCTTCTTCGTTGTCTTCGAGGGTGACGGCGGAGAAGTCCACTTCTACGGTGACGTGGTCCCAATCGTAGCGGGAGTCGTCTTTTGCCGGCACCTGGCTACACTCGAAGGTACAGCCCAGGAACTCTACGTGGTGTTCGTCTATCACGCGGCCCTCGAAGGTGTTGCAGGTGCGTTCCTTCTTCATCACATGGATGTCGAAGGGCTTCACCAACAGGCCTACTTCGCGTCCGGCTTCAAAGCTGTGGTAATCTTGCACCATCAGTTCGTAGCCTTCGCGGGTCTGCACCAGCATTTCGTAGTGCACGCCTTTGAAGATGCAACTGGTCACGGTGCCCAGGAGTTGGGCAGCTTCCGAAGGGTCGAAGATATAGATGTCTTCCGGGCGGATCACAACATCCACTTGTGCCTGCTCGCCGAACCCCTCGTCCACGCACTCGAATTCGTGTCCGCAGAAGGTGACGAGTTTGTCTTTCACCATCACGCCGTTCAGGATATTACTCTCGCCGATGAAGTCGGCAACGAAGGAGTTGATGGGTTCGTTGTATATGTCTATCGGGGTGCCGATTTGTTGTATCTTACCTTCGCTCATCACGACGATGGTGTCGCTCAGCGTGAGCGCTTCTTCCTGGTCGTGGGTGACGTAGACAAAGGTGATGCCCAGCGTCTTGTGCATCTCTTTCAGTTCCATCTGCATGTCCTTGCGCATCTTCAGGTCAAGGGCGGCAAGGGGTTCGTCGAGCAGCAGCACTTCCGGTTCGTTGACGATGGCGCGGGCTATGGCAACACGTTGCTGCTGTCCGCCGGAGAGGGAATCGACGTCACGGTCTTCGTAGTCCGTCATGCCTACCATACGCAGAGCCTGTTTCACTTTCTTCTCGATGGTAGCGCCGGGCAGCTTCTTCAGCTTCAGACCGAAGGCAATGTTATTGAATACATTGAGGTGGGGGAAGAGGGCGTACTTCTGGAATACGGTGTTCACCGGGCGCTTGTGCGGCGGTGTCTGCGTAATGTCCTTTCCGGCAATGGTTATCACACCTTCCGAAGCTGTCTGAAAGCCTGCGATGAGGCGCAACAGTGTCGTCTTTCCGCAGCCGGACGGTCCCAGTATTGTTACAAACTCGCCCTTGCGGACAGACAAATTCACATCATTCAGTACGGCTTTATCTCCGAAGAATTTCGATACATGTTCCACACCGATGATGCAGTCGGACTTTTGCATAAGCGTTTCTTAATCTTTATCCAAACGAATTAAACAAATCTCTGGCTTCTAAAAAGCGGGGCAAAGGTAATCATTTCCAGAAAACTTTAAATCATAATTAGCCGGAGATATACAGTGAAAGGATTTATTTCTGATTGAATATCAAGTCGAGCCCTTGTTTTCTATAAAACTCAAAGCGGGTATCGCTCGAAATAAGTGGTAAGTGCTCTGTAATGGCATGGGCTATGATGACATGGTCTGACGGGTCTTTGTGACCTTGTGCTTCGTTGATTTTCAGTTGTGCATAGGTCATCATGTGCTCTTTCTTCAGTGGTAGTATCTTTATGTAGTATTCATTCTCTATGGCGTCAACCATGGCTTCTACCGATTTCCATTGCTTCGAACACAATCCTTTATTGCGATAACCTACAATCAATTCTCGAACAGATTCAGCGCTCATATAGAGAACTGTCTCTGGCTCTAAAATAATGGCATCTACATCCCTGCTTAAGTATTCGGGATCAGATGCCATATATACAAAGATATTTGTATCGATAAGATAGCGCATTTACAACAGGAATTTAGGGTCATTTACTATTAAACTACCTTTCAATCTCTGCATGGCTTCCCACGTCTTGCTCACCTTCCTCTTTTTAGACTTCGTCTTTTTAGTAGCGACATTATCTTTTTCTTCTATTATTTTCTCTTCCTCTTTCATATAGCTTTTCTTTTAGGTTCATTGCTGATACAAAGGTACATATTTCTTGGGGATATATTATATCTCTCCGTAGAAAATATTCTATAATTTATAATTTATAACTCGCGAATAAGTAATACTTTTGCAGTCAATACAATGGTATTTATAACTTGTTACAATATGGAAAAGAAAATTGTACTTATCACCGGAGCCTCTTCCGGAATTGGAGAGGGATGTGCACGGAAGTTTGCTATGAATGGTTATCGCCTTATACTGAATGGACGTAATACCGATAAGTTGAATGCAGTTAAGAAAGAACTGGAAGAGAAATATCATGCAGATGTCTGCCTGCTTCCTTTCGATGTACGCAACCGCCAGGCGGCTAAGGCTGCGCTGGAATCTCTTCCGGCAGAATGGAAGGAGATAGATATTCTGATAAACAATGCCGGTCTTGTTATCGGTGTCGATAAGGAGCACGAGGGGAATCTTGATGAATGGGACATCGTAATCGATACGGACGTGAAAGCATTGCTTGCCATGACCCGCCTGGTAGTTCCCGGAATGGTGGAGCGCGGACGCGGACATGTCATCAACATGGGTTCCATCGCCGGAGATTATGCTTATCCGGGCGGTAGCGTGTATTGTGCTGCCAAAGCAGCTGTAAAAGCACTCTCGGACGGGCTCCGCATCGACTTGGTAGATACTCCTGTGCGCGTGACGAACATCAAACCGGGATTGGTAGAAACCAACTTCTCCGTGGTTCGTTTCCGCGGAAATAAAGAGGCTGCCGATAATGTATATAAAGGAATACGCCCGCTCGATGGCGATGATATAGCCGAGGTGGTTTACTTTGCTGCTGCCGTGCCCCAGCATATTCAGATAGCCGAAGTGCTGGTGATGCCGACTAACCAAGCTACGGGAACGATAACGTATAAGAAATAACAAAGCCTGCCGATAGAGGGCAAATAACAGAAATTATGGCGACTTTTTGCGTAAAAAAGTATCTGGAACTTGATATTTTTTCCCTATGTTTGCAACATGAAAAAGATGTTATTGGTTCTGTTCACCTGTTTGATATCTATCGACATTGCTTATTCCCAAGTCGCTATACATCATCAAATTGCTACCCCAAAAGCCGCTGATTCGCTCGATATTGCTTTCTATGCCAAGAAGAGAGGTTTTCAGGCAGGGGCTACTGTATTCGGAATAAATATGGGCGTCTGGGCTTTCGACCGGTATATCCGTAAGGCTGATTTTGCCTATATCAATATGCACACCATCAAAGATAACTTCAAGCATGGTTTTGTGTGGGATAATGATGCGATGCAGACGAATATGTTCATGCATCCTTATCATGGCAATCTGTATTATAATTCTGCCCGTTCCAACGGATATAACTATTGGCAATCCGGGCTGTTTGCTTTTGGCGGCAGCTTTATGTGGGAGATGGCTATGGAGAACGAGTTTCCGTCGACCAATGATATCATTGCCACCCCCATCGGTGGAATGGCACTGGGCGAAGTGATGTACCGCGTTTCCGACCTTATCCTTGACGACCGTCGAACGGGTTGGAGCCGTTTCGGGCTGGAGTTTGCTTCGTTCCTGATTTCTCCGATGCGTGGGCTCACCCGTATTATCAACGGAGATGCGTGGAGAAGGCGTTCCACTTCGGGCAAGCAGTTCGGTGTTCCCGACGTCAGCGTGGATGTGTCTGTGGGTGTGCGAACCCTTGAACTGAAAGACGAAATTCTGGATAAAGGTATGGGTTTGGCTTCCGAAATCAACATTGAGTATGGCGACCGTTTCGATGTGGAAGAAACGCACCCTTACGATTACTTCTCGATAAAGGCCAATCTGAACTGGCAAGCCGAACAACCGGTACTGGGACAGTTGAACATCATCGGACGCCTGGTGGCCAAAGAACTGGTGAACAATGACAAATATTATTTGAGCTTAGGCCTCTACCAGCATTTCGATTATTACGATTCGGACACAATCTCTGCCGTTTCTGCCAAGACTCCTTATAAGTTCTGCACGCCTGCATCCGTTGGTGGCGGGCTTATCTATAAACGTAAACTCCTGAGGAAATGGGATATTGATGCTTATGGCCATCTGAATGTCATACTTTTGGGTGGAGCCCTTAGCGACTACTACAAGGTGGATGAACGTATCTACAATCTGGCGAGTGGATTTAGTGCGAAGGCGGGTTTCAACTTTATATATAAGAAGGATAAATTCGTTGCATCGACCACTTATGAGGCATACCAGATGTTTACCTGGAAGGGATATCCCCGAGATATAGATTGGGATAACGTCGAACCGAAAACGCTGAATGCACAAGGTGACCATTCGAGGGCTATTCTTCACGTCAGCGGATTGCGGTTGGACTTCAAACTGCGAGACCAGCTATACCTGACGACTACGTTCACTAACTATACTCGTAACACACACTACAAGTATTATAAGAACGTTTTTTCCAGTACTTCAGAAGGTCGCTTGATGCTGACCTATAAGTTTTAGTCATCCCTATTTATGGGTATTTCGACGGCTTTTTTCCGTAATTCATCGGAAATCGCTTAATTCACATACTTATATTCGTTTCATTTGCAGAAAAATAAGTAACGCTATGGAAAGTATTTTGATTTTTAGGACATCAATCAGCGGAAAGCGTGATGTGAAGCGTGTGAAATCCGTTTTGGAGCAATGTCCGCAGATAAGCAAATGGAATGTCGACCTGGAAGATTGGGAAAAGGTTTTGAGGATAGAGTGCAAGGGAATTACTCCAACCGGTATATTGGATATGCTGCATTCCATTGATATTCAGGCGGCAGAACTGGAATAAAGATGCAGACTGTCTGCTGCTCGAAAACGCATCATCTGTTTGGGTGAAACGCATGGTCTGTTTAGGTCAAACAGATGATGCGTTTGGGGCAAACAGACCATCTGTTTCGGGTGAATGCATCATGCGTTTTTTCGTATGCAATATCCGCTAAAGAAAAACTCCTGCAATACATTCGTACTACAGGAGTTATTTCCTCTCAATTATTTACTAAAAGTGAACCGCTTGGGGCTCGAACCCAAGACCCCAACATTAAAAGTGTTGTGCTCTACCTGCTGAGCTAGCGATTCAGACCTTGTTTGCTGTTAAGCGGGTGCAAAGATAGAGACTTTTTCTGAAGATGCAAGTGTTTTCTGCATTTTTCTATTACAATCCTATGCTTTTTTATTTTCCTATGCTCTTTTTAAACTCTTATCGGAGCTTAAAAAGTTATGAAATGCGGTTTAAATCGCTTACCATTTCTTTGAGAAAACATCCATTAATTGACTTCTTTTCAAGGGCTTGGTAAGGAACGCATTGCATCCTGCATTTGTGGCGGCAGTTCTGTCGGAGTCGAATGCATTGGCGGTAAGTGCAATGATAGGGATTTCTTTGTTGAACTCTCTGATTCTCCGGGTTGCTTCCAAACCATCCATAATAGGCATTTTTATATCCATGAAAACAAGGTCATAATTCCTTTCTTGTATTTCATTGACGGCATCTACGCCGTTTTGCACCCACGTCAGGTTATGGTCTTTGAGGATATGCTGCACCAGTGAATAGTTGCTTGCATTGTCCTCGGCAACCAGGATATTCAGAACCTTTCCCTGGGTTGCGGCCAGAATGGGGTTCTGACCGGGAGAGGGAGAGTCGGATGACTCATTACTGTCTTGTGCGCTGATTTCGCAGGGTACTGTTGCCCAGAAGATGGAACCTACGTCGGGAGTGGATTTGAAGCCTACCTCTCCGCCGGCAGCTTCGATGATGGCGCGCGAAATGGCGAGTCCTAATCCCGTGCCTTGTGCAAACTCATTGAGCTTCTGGAAACGGCCGAACACTCTGCCCTGCAATTCCACTGGAATGCCGGTGCCGGTATCTTCTACATAGAACCGGATGGATTTCTGTCCGACGGAATATCCCATCTTGATATGTCCCGACCGCGTATGCTTCACTGCATTGGTGAGGAAATTGGTCCATACTTGTTTGAGGCGGTTTCTGTCCAGGTAAATCCAGCAGTTCTGGCTGGGGTTGTCTACAATGAATTCAATGTCCGGACTGGTGATTTTAGGCTGGATCATTGCATACAGTTCATTGCACACTTTGGAGAGATTGAATATTTCCCTTTTCCGTTCAAGGATTCCCGATTCTATCTTGGACAAGTCGAGGATATCGTTTATCAGGTTCAGCAACATTTCGTTGTTTGCCTGGATGATGTCCATGTATTCTTCTTTTTCACTCTGGTCTTCACAGTTCACCATCAGTTCCGAGAAGCCTACGATGGCATTCAACGGGGTACGTATCTCGTGGCTCATGTTGGCAAGGAAAGCCGACTTGAGGCGGTCGGAAAGCTCTGCCTTTTCTTTCAGTTCCTTCAACTCCTGGGCCATCTTCTCCCATTTGGTGTTGTTGAACTTGATGCCTGTATAGCGGATTACGCGCCCTTGTTTGTTCCTTTCCACCGGAATGCCTGTCACTATCATGCTTTGCCAGTCATCGTGCCATTTGGTTTTGGAGTGGTATTGAAAATTAAGTTCCTCGTCTACTCCGCGAAGCATATGATCCAGTTTCTCGCGCAGGATCGGGACGTCGCCGGGAAGTGTTATTTTCAGATATTCTTCGGGGGTGACGGGCTTCTCGGCATTGAAGTCGTTTATCGGATCATTGAATGATTTGAAGAGGCTGCTCTTGGCGTCGAAGTCCCAATAGGATATGCCGGCAGTCTTAAAAGTCAGCTCCATCTTGTAGTTTCTCTCCTTTAGTTCCGTATTCAACTGGTGGAGCTTGGAGATGTTTTGCCGGAAACCGGTGAAGCGCGTGATGCTACCGTTCTCATCCCGTTCGAAGGGGACTCCTATGATATTGCAATATTGCCACGTTTCGTCGTATTTGGTTTGCATACGGCAGGTGAAGTCAATCGTCCGGTCTTCTCCCATCAGCATGACTTGCACGGCGTCGTAGGAGTAGGAGCGGTCTTCGGGATGTATAACGTCTATATACTTCTCGAACGGCAACGCCTGGTCGCTGGCATAATCATTGATGGGATCGTGGTATGACCTGAACTTCTGGGTGCGTACATCAAAGTCCCAATGAATGATATTACTTACCTGCATGGCAAGCTCGCGTTGGGCAAGCAGGTCCTGTGTCTTCTTTGCCATTTGGTACTTCTCCGTCACGTCCATCTGGGTTCCGATGATCAGCAGTTTCCCGAAATGTTCGGATGAAAGCCGCATTCTGCTTTCATAATAGTGGTATTGCTCCTCTTCTTCGTTGTAGAAGCGCAGTGTGATCTGTCCTTGCTGTACTTCCTTGTTTGCCAGTTGCGAGAACAAGTTCATCAACTGGGCTTCATCTTTCGGATGCAATATCCTTTGCACTTCTTCCAACGACATGGGACCTTTCACAATCGCGTCTCCATAGAGCGGGCTGAACTCCTTCTTCCGTATGTCATATACCCATGACGCCATATTGGCAGCCTGCATAGCCATTTCCAGATTCTTTTTGTCTTCTTCCGTATGGTATTCGGCTTCTTTTTCGTCCGTCACGTCGTTGGTCATCAGGATGTGTCCGATGATAGCTCCTGCTTTGTCATTGACAGGAACTATGTGGACTTTATATATAATAGTGTCTTTGTGTTGGGTCGTGAAGTATGCGTTGTCCTTTATCCGGTCAAAGTCATATTCAAATTCCAGATTGATATCTTCTCCGGATTGAATTTTGACTCTGAGTTCATCGTCCACATAAGGACTGTTGAAAAGGTTGACTGTGCCTATTACTGTGTTGCGGTCTTCTACGCCATATATTTTCAATGCATAGTTATTTATACTTCGCAATACTCCTTTGGCGTCATAAATCTCAATCCCTATCGGAAGACGAGCGTATATACTTTCTGTGAACAGGGTGTGTTCCTGGATAAGTCTGGCTATCTCTTGCTCACTGGATATCTCTGTATCCGGTTGAGGCGTTGCTTCTGTTGGTCTCATCGTTTGCTCATTTATAGGGGCGTATAATGCTTTGTTGTTTTCTGCTTAGGCTTTGCCGGAAAATATATTTTCACAAAAGTATGGATAAAAAGTGATAATGGGAAATTTAAAACAGTAAATATGAATTATTTGCATTTGATTTTTTATTATTTTACTAATATTGACGGATAAAACTGCATTTTGAAGAAATGGCAGCTCATGTCGGGGGCGCATAATTTCAAGGAACTTTAATTGCATTGCGTCCAAATTACACTATCTTTGCAGACAAATTTCACTTTCGGATATACATTATTAATATATACAGTTTAAATTTTATGGCAACAGTAGACGATAAGAAAATTATCTTTTCTATGGTAGGGCTGAACAAGACCATCCAGCAGAACAACAAGCAGATATTGAAGAATATCTACCTCTCGTTCTTCTATGGAGCGAAAATCGGTATCATCGGTTTGAATGGTTCGGGTAAGTCAACCTTGCTGAAGATTATCGCCGGGTTGGATAAATCCTATCAGGGCGAAGTGGTGTTCTCACCGGGATATTCAGTGGGATATCTGGCTCAGGAACCATACCTTGACCCCACAAAAACAGTAAAAGAAATCGTGATGGAAGGCGTGCAGCCTATTGTGGATGCACTGGCAGAATACGAAGAAATCAATCAGAAGTTCGGCTTGCCCGAGTATTATGAAGACCAGGATAAGATGGATAAACTCTTCTCCCGCCAGGGCGAGTTGCAGGATATCATCGATGCTACTGATGCCTGGAACCTCGACAGTAAGTTGGAGCGTGCTATGGACGCCCTTCGCTGTCCGCCCGAAGACCAATCGGTAGAACATCTTTCCGGTGGTGAACGCCGCCGTGTAGCCCTCTGCCGGCTGTTGTTACAGAAGCCCGATGTATTGCTGCTCGATGAGCCTACCAACCACCTCGATGCCGAATCCATCGACTGGCTGGAGCAACATTTGCAGCAGTACGAAGGTACGGTGATTGCCGTGACGCACGACCGTTACTTCCTCGACCACGTAGCCGGCTGGATTCTCGAACTGGACCGTGGCGAAGGTATCCCCTGGAAGGGTAACTACTCCAGTTGGCTGGAACAGAAAACCAAGCGTATGGAGATGGAAGAAAAGACTGCCAGCAAGCGCCGCAAGACGTTGGAACGCGAGTTGGACTGGGTGCGTATGGCGCCTAAGGCTCGTCAGGCAAAGGGTAAAGCCCGTCTGAACTCCTATGACAAGTTGCTGAATGAAGATGTGAAGGAGAAGGAAGAGAGGTTGGAAATCTTCATCCCCAACGGGCCTCGTCTGGGCAACAAGGTTATCGAAGCCAAGCATGTGGCAAAAGCATTCGGAGACAAATTGCTGTTCGACGACCTCAACTTTATGCTTCCGCCTAACGGCATTGTAGGTATTATCGGCCCTAACGGTGCCGGTAAAACGACTCTTTTCCGTCTTATCATGGGTTTGGAAACCGTAGATAAAGGTGAGTTTGAAGTAGGGGAAACCGTAAAGGTGGCTTATGTGGACCAGCAGCATAAGGATATTGATCCCAATAAGAGTGTCTATCAGGTTATCTCCGGTGGCAACGACCTTATCCGCATGGGCGGACGGGACATCAATGCCCGTGCTTACCTGTCACGTTTCAACTTCTCGGGTGCCGATCAGGAAAAACTCTGCGGCGTACTCTCCGGTGGTGAGCGCAACCGCTTGCACCTGGCTCTCTGCCTGAAGGAAGAAGGCAATGTGCTGCTTCTCGACGAGCCTACCAACGATATCGACGTAAATACGCTCCGTGCTCTCGAAGAAGGTTTGGAAGACTTTGCCGGGTGTGCTGTCGTTATCAGCCACGACCGTTGGTTCCTCGACCGTATCTGTACTCATATCCTGGCATTCGAAGGCGATTCTAATGTGTTCTTCTTCGAAGGCTCTTATTCGGAGTATGAAGAAAACAAACAGAAGCGTTTGGGCAAAGAAGAGCCTACTCGCGTACGTTATAGAAAGCTAATAAATGATTAATTTAAGCGATAAATAGAAAGCTAATTCTTCTATATCCTAATAATGTGCAAGCTCCGTAGACTATACGGAGCTTTTTTTCTGCAAAAATATATCAAATTGCGAGCTACACTCTAATAATTTTTTCCTAACTGGGAAAAAATATTTTCCCAATAGGGCAATATTTTCTCCCTACTTTGTCGTCCCATCTGTATTGGCTTTAGGAAAAAGGTTCACCCATACAAAATGATGGGGGAAATGTTCCCTGAAAATGAGAAAAATGCAGCATAGCTCTCTTTGAGTTATTCTAAATTAGGTGATGAAGAGACCGAATTATAGCTTCGGAAACTCTTCACCACACAGAAAAAATATCATTATGTGATAAATGTAGCATTTTTGTAGTTTGTATTTGGCAGTAATTTACTACTTTTGCCGATGCAAAAATAATATAAAATTTCGTTTAATTAATCAAATCAATTATGATGAAAAGAATGCGATCCTTTTTATCGGCAATCATGTTAGTGATTGCAGTAACTGTCAATGCACAGGTTACCACAGCTACAATAGCTGGTAAGGTGACAGACACGAACAAAGAGGCCATCATCGGCGCTACGGTGCAGGCCGTCCATGTACCTTCTGGTACCATGTATGGAGCCATTACGAATGTGGACGGACGTTATACTATTCAAGGTATGCGTTCAGGCGGCCCTTATACGGTAAGTATATCCTATATTGGATTTCAGACCCAGGTGTTTAAGGAGGTAACTCTTCAATTGGGTGAAGTTTATAATATAGATGCGCAATTGGGTGAGTCTTCCGAACTTCTTCAGGAAGTAGTGGTTACAGCTCAAAAAACGAAGTTCTCTACCGAGAAGACTGGAGCAACAACCAATATTTCCAATACTCAGATTGTGAACATGCCTTCTGTAAGCCGTAGTATTACCGACTATTCTCGTTTATCTGCTTATGGTGGCAACGGAATGTCGTTTGCAGGATCTGACGGTCGTACTGCCAATTTCACAATTGATGGTGCCAACTTCAACAACAACTTCGGTTTGAGCTCCAACTTGCCCGGTGGCGGTAATCCTGTATCTATCGAGGCAATTGACGAAATTCAGGTGGTTATCTCTCCATTTGATGTACGCCAGACTAACTTCATCGGAGGTGGTATAAATGCCATTACCAAATCGGGTACTAATACTTATAAAGGTACGGCTTATATTTACCACCAAAATGAAAATATGCGCGGCGATGCCGTTGACCGTGAAACCATAGCCGGTGCTCGCGAGAAAGACCAATCTACTACCTACGGTTTCACAATAGGTGGCCCTATCATAAAGAACAAACTCTTTTTCTTTGCGAACGGTGAGTTGCAAAAGACTCCTACCATCGCTAACCGTTGGCGTGCCTCGGAAGATGGTGTTGCCGATCCGGATGCCTTCTTGTCACGTGCTACTGTTGCCGACCTGCAACGGGTATCCGATTTCGTAAAAGATAAATATGGCTATGACACCGGTTCGTTCACAAGTTTCCCGTCTGATACGAAGAACTCCAAACTCTTGGCTCGTTTGGACTGGAACATTACCAATAACCATCACTTGGCTTTGCGCTACAACTATACCAAGAACACTGTTTGGCTTGCTCCTAACGCCAGCTCTATGGATGGTGGTACACGTATGTCGGGCAGTCGTACTTCACAGTATGCCATGTCCTATGCCAACTCCATGTATTCTTCGGACAACTTGGTACATTCTTTCTCTTTTGACCTCAATAGCCGTTTATCAGATAACTTGTCAAACCAATTATTGGCCACATACTCTAAGCTGGATGACGTGCGTGGTACGAACTCCAGTGTATTCCCTTTCATCGACATCTTGAAGGACGATCAGAACTATATTTCTTTGGGTGAGGAACTTTTCACTTACAACAACGCTGTTCACAACACCGTGTGGAATATTAAGGATGACGTGACCTACTATCTGGGTAACCATAAAATCATGGCAGGTTTGAACTATGAACATCAAATGGCCGACAACCAGTATCTCCGTAACGGAACAGGATATTATCGCTATACCAGCATGGACGACTTCTTCTCAGGCGCCGCTCCGGAAATCGTATGTCTGACATACGGATATAATGGTGAAAACGAGCCGGCATCACGTGTCCAATTTAGTAAATTGGGTGCCTATTTGCAAGACGAATGGAACGTACGTACTGATTTCAAGGTTACAGCAGGTTTGCGTTTCGATGGACTCTTCTTTGATAATGGTGACTTGATGACCAACAATGCGATTCTTGATCTTGACTACAACGGCCGCCATATTGATACAGGTAAATGGCCGGGAAGCTCATTGACGATCTCTCCCCGTGTAGGTTTCACTTGGGATGTATTGGGAGACAAGAGCCTGAAGGTACGTGGTGGTACCGGTTTGTTCTCAGGACGTTTGCCTTTGGTGTTCTTTACTAATATGCCTACCAATGGCGGTATGGTGCAATATCAGGCACAGATCAATGCCAAAAATGCAGCAGATAGAGGCTTCACAATGGATGAATTCAAGGGGGGCATTCTTTCTACAGAAGCTCTGAAAGATAAGATTTACAGTTTGGGTTATCCTCAGACAATCACACCGGAAGAGGGTACCGTTCCTTCATCTATTTGTGGTATTGACCCTGACTTTAAGATGCCACAAGTTTGGAAGACTTCGATTGCAGTAGATTATACAGTGCCTGTGTCATTCCCATTGAGTGTTACAGTAGAAGGAATCTTCAACAAGACTATCAATGCAGCCATGTTGACGGATTGGAGCCAAAGGGATATCAGCGGCTTTACCCGCTTCAACGGTGCTGACAACCGTCCCGTTTTCCCTTCTGACGCTACTTATACCGACGCAGCCGGTAAGAATTTGCCCAGCGCCTACATGCTTGAGAATACGAGCCGCGGCTACGGATGGTCAACGAGCATGACTGTGAACGCAAGACCTGCCGAATGGATTTATTTGATGGCTGCCTATACACATACTGTATCCAAAGAGGTGACTTCACTTCCGGGTTCTAACGCTTCGTCTGTACTTAACTACCTTTCTACTTACGAAGGTGTGAACAACTTCCGTCTGCACAACGGTCTTAATGTTACTCCGGATCGTTTCATTGCCAGTGCTACCATCAACGATAAGAGCGGCAACCACTATAGCTTGATTTACGAGACATGGCGTGGTGGCTATAATTACTCTTATATGCTGGCCAACGATATGAACGGTGATGGTTACAATTACGATGCTGTTTATATTCCTACCGACAAGCAAGTGGCAGACGGATCTTTCCGTTTCGTTAGCGAGGATGACAAGACACGCTTTATGGATTATGTACACGGTAACTCTTATCTGAAGAATAATCAAGGTAAATATGCTGAACCTAACAGCCTTTATTCTCCTTGGGTACACCGCATAGACTTGTCTTATAAGCACGACTTCAGCTTGAACGTGGCTGGTGCCAAACACACATTGCAGTTGAGCTTTGACATGAAGAACGTGCTCAATTTCTTCAATTCCAGTTGGGGTGTCAGCAAATATCTGAATCCCGCCATTGGTTCCGATGCTCGTATCTTGAAGTACGAAGGTGTAGATGCCGACGGTGTAGCTACGTTCTCAACTCCAAAGTCGATAGATGGTAACACGAAGACTTGGACACTTAATCATTCTATTGGTCAGTGCTGGTATGCTTCTATCGGCATTAAGTATTGTTTTAACTGATTATCAATTTAAGAATAATTGAAGAATATGAAGAATTATATTTTTATAGCGTTTGCTGTTGTGATGACTCTTTTCACAAGCTGCTCAGACGATGATGCGGCAGCTTTGGCGGGTTTGAAAGTATCACAATCATATATTGCATTGCCGGTAGAAGGAGGTAGCGCTTCCCTCACCATCGAATCGAAGGCTGACTGGGTAATCACCGGTAACGACAAAGCAGATTGGCTTGCCATCTCTACTACTCAAGGATCTCAAGGCGAAAGCACCATCACATTCTCTGCCGATGAAGCCATTGATGGTCGTTCGGCGGAACTTAAGTTGACCAGTGGCAACGAAACTCAGTATCTGACTATCATGCAAGGTCTGCCGGTTATTTCGGAAGCTACTTGCGCCGAGGTGATAGCCGGTCCCGATAAGAAGAATTATAAAGTGACCGGCGTTGTGTCCAATATCTCCAATACTACATACGGAAACTGGGATTTGGTAGATGCCACCGGTTCGATTTATATCTATGGCACTTTAGATGCGAAGGGCGCTGAGAAGAACTTTGCCAGCCTTGGTCTGGAAGAAGGTGACGAAGTAACCGTGCAGGGACCGAAAACGACCTACGGTTCCACTGTTGAGCTGGTGAACGTTACTGTGCTTAACATCAACAAATCGCTCATCAAGGTTGACTCTGTTTACAATGATGTACTTCTCCCGGAGGGTGGTATCTTTGAAGCATACCTCATCACCAAAGGTAACGGTGTTTCTGTAGAAATTCCGGAAGATGCTAAGGAATGGTTGTCTATTGAGTCTATCGACCAGAAAGGTACAGATGCTTGTGTGAAGTTCCGTGCTGCTAAAAACGAAGGTGGTGATCGCTCAACAACTATTACATTCCGTACTACTGATGGCAAAAAAGAATACACAAGTAAGACTGAACTTTCACAGAAGGGCTCTGTCATTGAAGCCACAGTGGAGGAATTCATTGCTGCTGAAGTGGGCTTGACACAATACCGCGTAAGTGGAATTGTAACTCAGATTGCCAACGAGAAATATGGTAATATTTATATTAAGGACTTCTCGGGTGAAGTGTATATCTATGGTGCTGATGGTTTTGCTGACAAGGGTATCAAAGTCGGTGATGTTGTAACACTCGTGGGTCCACGTGCCGAATATAAAGAAACTGCACAGATGACGAACGCTACTATTGAGGAAGTGAAAAGTGTGATTCCGGTAACTGTGGCTGAATTCCTTGAAGCAGAAGAAAACTCTTTACAATATTACCAATTGACCGGTGCGATATCGAATATCACAAGTACTACTTATGGCAACTTTGACATTGTAGATGAAAGCGGTACGGTATATGTCTATGGTCTGGCCACGGGCTGGAACGGCGCAAGCAAACAGTTTGAGACACTTAATTTAGTTGAGGGTGACAAAATTACTATTATCGGTACACGTGCCGGCTACAACGGCACTGCTCAGGTAGGTAAAGGAGTCTTCTGTTCTAAGGTGACTGAATAAGAGATACTGAATAATACAGAAAAAGAGGTTGTGTCGGCAAGACACAACCTCTTTTTTTGTGTTTAATAGCCGTGTTATGCCTTGTCGGTTGACGACTTTTACAGTTTAATAGACAAGCACTGCAAAGTTGTTGCATATACTTTGCAGTGCTGCTGCAAAACGGTTGCAGTACTACTGCAAATGCTTTGCAGTGCCACTGCATAACCTTTGCAGTGATACTGCATCACATATGCAGTGACGCTGCATCACTTGTGAAGTGACGCTGCAGAAGGTTTGGGGAGTTCCACTTCCATAACCACCGGGTTATGGTCGCTGCACAAATCCAGGTTGGGCGAATAGTAACTGATACCTTTCAGACGGGGGGAATGGAATATGTAGTCGATGCGCAACATATGCTTGGCATAACGGTAAGTGTACATATATCCGTTTCCGGCAGTCCGAAAACCGTCTTTGAGGTTCTTCCTCAAATGATGGTAGGTATAAGAAGAGGGGATCGAGTTGAAGTCGCCGCATACCAGAACGGGGTGGGGGCTGGTCTTGACATAGTGGCTGATGACGTATGTCTGCGTGGCACGTTTCACGAAGTTTTCGTGCAGAGTGCCTGCGGCATCTTTGGCTACTTGCACTTCGCGGCGGGTATCGTCGGTGGTGGCAAGTTCGCGTTCCCACTTCCTGCGCTTCTGGCTGACGCTGGTGGTCTGCAAGTGGTTGTTGAGCAGGCGGACGGTATCTGTTCCCAGCACTACGTCGCACATCATACTGCAATTAGCACTGTTCTGATAGGTGATGAAGCGCTCGTTCACCACCGGATAGCGGCTGAATACGGCAATGGGAAGCACGCCGCGGATGGAATCCTCGGAAGGGATAAGCGAATATTGCCAGTGTGAGAGTGCCTGCCGGATGCTGTCCATCGGGAAGTAACGGTTGTCCCCGAACTCCTGGAAGCAAAGTACATCGACTTGCTCCTGCTGCATATACTTAGCCAGTTCCTTGCAGGAATAGCCGGTGATTTCGTTGCCGAAGCTATGTATGTTGTAGGTAGCTATCTTCAGGTACTTGCCCGTAGTCGTCTTTTTCTTGGACGAATGGAACTGGACGACAGACGTCAGATAGTTCCAGTTGCAAAGAAAGGCTACCAACGGAACCAGTGCCCAGCACTTGCGTGCCAGCCCCCAGCAGAGGGCTACCAACAGGTTGCAGATAAGCAGGACGGGCACAGCCAGCCCCAACAGCGGCATGATGACGGAATCGACCGGAGCCACACTCCCGGAGAAGGCGGCTACAACGGTGATAGCAGCCAGAACGAAGGTGGCTACTATCAGGCAGATATAGAAAAGCCCTTTGACGGCAGATTTTCCCATTTCACTGAATACTTATTTGGCAACGTTATTGACTACTTTCCCATCGAGGTATGCCTTGATGTTGGCAAGCATGACTTGCATCAACCGTTCGCGTGCGGCGGTACTTGCCCAGGCTATGTGCGGGGTGATGTAGCAGTTGCGGGCAGTGAGCAGCGGGTTGTCGGCACGGGGAGGCTCTTGGGAGAGGACATCCAGACCGGCGGCATAGATGGTACCGTTGTTCAAGGCATCGGCAAGGGCTTGCTCGTTGATGAGCGGGCCGCGGCCGGTGTTGATGAGGAAGGCGGTGGGCTTCATCATTTTGAGCCGCTCGGCATTCACCAGCTCGCGGGTGGAGTCGGTGAGGGGGCAGTGCAGGCTGATGATGTCGCATTCGCGGAACAGTTCGTCCAACTCCTTCTTGCGGACTTCGGGGGGTAGCTGGAAGTTGGTTTTGGAAGTATAGGCGCATACCTGCATGCCGAAGCCGATAGCAATGCGGGCAGTGGTGAAACCGGTATGTCCCAGCCCGACGATGCCGAGCTTCTTTCCGCGCAGCTCGATGAGGGGAGTGTCCCAGAAGCAGAAGTCCTTGCTGGCAGACCAGCGTCCTTTGCGCACCTCTTCGGAGTGGTGTTGCACCTGCTGGGCAATATTCAGGATGTGGGCAAAGACCATCTGTGCTACGGAGTCGGTGCTGTAAGCCGGAATGTTGGTGACGACGATGCCACGCTCTTTGGCGGCGTCGATGTCTACAATGTTATATCCGGTAGCGAGTACACCGATGTATTTCAATTCGGGTAGTGCAGCCATGTGTTCGGCTGTAAGTACTGTCTTGTTGGTGAGCAGGATTTCTGCGCCGGCAGAGCGTTCCAACACTTCGGCAGGGGCGGTGCGGTCGTAGATGACACATTCGCCCAGTGCTTGCAGTTCGTCCCAGCAAAGGTCGCCGGGATTTGCGGCATAGCCGTCTAATACTACTATTTTCATATTATATTTGTTTAGTGATTAAAATCTTTCTTTTCCCCACAGCTTCTGCATCCATTCCTTATGCTTCTGCTCGGCGGCGTTCAGTTGCGGTTCCCAGATGCGCCGGTCTTTCAGTTCGTCCGGCAGGAATTGCTGCTTGACAAAGTTTCCGGGGTAGTCGTGGGCATACTTGTATTTCTCTCCATATCCCAACTGCTTCATCAGTTTGGTGGGAGCATTGCGCAAGTGGAGGGGGACGGGCAGGTTACCCGTTTCGCGTACCAGTTCCAGGGCATTGTTGATTGCCATATACGCCGAATTGCTCTTGGGGCTGGTAGCGAGGTAGATGGTTGTCTCTGCCAGCGGAATGCGTCCTTCGGGCCAACCCACTTTCATAATCGTGTCGAAGCAGGCATTGGCAAGCAGCAAGGCATTGGGATTAGCCAGCCCGACGTCTTCCGAAGCGGAGATGACGAGGCGGCGGGCGATGAAGGCGGGATCTTCGCCACCTTCTACCATGCGTGCCAGCCAGTAGATGGCGCCGTCCGGGTCGCTGCCGCGGATGGACTTGATGAAGGCGGAGATAATATCGTAGTGCATTTCGCCGTCCTTATCGTAGGCGAGCGGATTCTGTTGCAGGCGTTCGGTCACTATCTCGTCGGTGATGACGACGGGGTCTTCTGTTTCGGACTCTACCACCAGTTCGAGGATATTGAGCAACTTCCGTGCATCTCCACCGCTGAAGCGGAGCATGGCGGTAGTCTCTTTCAACTCTATCTTTCTTTCTTTCAGCAGAGTGTCGGTGGTAATGGCGCGTTGCAACAGTTCCAGCAGGTCGTCTTTCTCCAGCGACTTCAGTACATAGAGTTGGCAACGGGACAACAACGGGCGGATTACCTCGAACGACGGGTTCTCTGTCGTAGCGCCTATCAGCGTCACGGTGCCATGTTCTACCGCTCCCAGCAGTGAGTCCTGCTGCGACTTGCTGAAGCGATGGATTTCGTCAATAAATAGTATGGGGCTTGATTGGGAAAAGAAACGGTTGCTTTTGGCGCGCTCTATCACGTCGCGCACATCCTTCACGCCGCTGGTCACGGCGCTGAGTGTATAGAAAGGAGTCTCCAGTTTGTTGGCAATGATCTGTGCCAGCGTTGTCTTTCCCACTCCCGGCGGTCCCCACAGAATAAACGAAGAGATACGCCCTGCGTCAATCATCTTGCGCAGTACTGCACCCGGTCCCACCAAATGTTTCTGACCGATGTAATCATCCAATGTCTTGGGCCGAAGCCGCTCTGCTAATGGAGGCATAGTATTTTAGAATATCATTAATATCATGAACCGTATGCCGCCCTTTTTGACACCTGGTAAATCGGTGTAGGTGAGGCGGCGAACGTACTCGATATGCAGCAGCTTGAAGATGTTGTAGATACCTACACTGGCTTCAATGTAAGGGGTATTGCCCATGACGTGGCTGGTAGGCATACCGTCGCGCATAGGGAACAAGAACAAATCGGAATTGTTGCTCTTGTACGGGTTATTTTTATCCGTCAGCGTTCCCCAAAGTCCACGGACGCGGAACATCTCTCTCCACTTCAGCTTCTTGAGCAGGGGAATGCGGTTGAACAGCTTGCCGTTCATATCGTAGCTCAGGTTAAGGGAAGCGTAACGGTCGTTCAGGAACTCCATGTTGTTGATGAGGTTGAACGATTCGTTGTTCTGGGTGATGTACGAAAGGTTTGCCATCGGTAGGTTCAGCAAGGGGAAGGGAACCGTGTTCCATTGCGCACCGGCGCGCGCCGTTACGTCGAGTTTACCCCATGAGCCGAACCAGAAGCGCTTGCGGATGCTCGCTTCCGTCAGGTTGAAGTTGTATTCTCCGCCCAGCACGCCTTTGAATCCGGTGGTGTGGGAGAGGGTGAACGTTGGAGCATCCAGCGATACGGGCACGCGGCGCTGCTTGGTATTGACAAAGGTCTCACCGGGAGCATAGCGCAGTGTGACGCCCAGTTCCGTGGTGGTGATGTCGTGCATCAATGTATTCTTTTCGTCCCATACGCCGGGGATGTCACCGTTGTTCTTCCAGTATTGCAGTTGCCCGGCAGGCTGGTCGTTGCGATGGCGCGCCATGGCTTTGACGGAGAAGCCGGTATTGGTTTCCAACTCATAGGTCAGAGTGGCATCGCGCATATAGGACATCTGGTCTACCGTTGTCCACTTCCAGCCCACGAATAGGTTGTCCTTATCCGTTGCCAGGTACTTGTCCATCGGAGACATGACGTCGTAGGTGTATTGGAAGGCAAGGTAGTGCTTGGGGAACTCCCAAAGTACATACTCGCGTTTGTTGAAAGAGTAAGCCGCCTGCCCGGAGTAGAACCATTTCTTGTCCTTCGTACCGTAAGCGCCATATCCGCTGAAACTCCAATGCGGGTCGAGGTTGCCGGTGGTCATACCGCTGAGGCGGAAACGCGTACCATTCACGTAGTTGCTGGTGATGGTGGTGTTGATAGGCCCGAAGTCGAATTTGCTGGGGTGTTTCCTGCCGCCCGTCTCCACGAAGTTCTCAATCAGCGCTTTGGCACCGAAGATGACGTACTTGAATCCTGGTATCTGCTCGATGCGGTTCATGAATACATCCATCGTACTTTCTTTCTTGGTGAGCGGCACCTGGCGCACTTTTGCCCAGTATTCATCGCTCTTGGAGAGCATATTGGCTTCCTTGATGACGCTTCCTTTAAGCCGGAAGAGCCGGGGCTCTATTTCTTCGAACTGATAATCGGTGTACTTGGTGGTTCGTTGTACCTCAAGGCCTTGTATGCCTTTCACGAAGTGCAGTTCCACGGTCATGTCGTCATCGGTCAGTACCCAGTTGTTGTCGGGCAGTTGTTCGAACTGCTGCACGATGTCGAGGTTTTCCACGAAGTTGACGCCTGTCTTCTTAGGCAGATTCATGACGCATTTCTTTACGGCATAGGTAGAGTCCTTCACTACGTAGAGATGTCCGGTGAAACCGAAGTCCTGCGAATTCTGTGGTACGAAAGTAAGGTGCACGCATTCCTGCTTGTCTACCATCAGCGTGTCCATCAGGTAGTATTTGTAGAAGCTGATGGCTCCCCTTCCGATGGGACTGACAAAGCGGCGTTGCAGTAAGCGGATATCGTCATCATAGATGTTGATGTCGGAGAAAACATCGGTCAGAATAGTTCCCAGCATATCGCCTGTACTGAAGAACTCCTCGATACCGGTGGAGTTCATACCTTCGATGATGGTCTTTTCGCTCTTGGGACTTTTGCGGTAAACGGTCTTGCTGGCGGTCTCCTTGATGGAGATGGGAAGAATCATCTTATTGGTGCTGGGCGACACTTCAACCTGATCCTTGAAGAACGAGAACTTCTTGTAAATGCCTTTTTCCATCTTCTCCGGCGTGACGTCGTTGATGGACATCTTCATCTTTTCGTATTTCTGGTATTGGTAGTAGTCGTTCTCTTCGAGCTTCAGTGCCTTCTTGTTCTCGATGACCTTTCGCATAAAGTCTACGGCAGGGTTATTCTTACGGGAGTATCTTTCCTTTTGGGGCTTCACCACGACTTCGGAAAGTATGATGTCATCGGATTGCATCCTGACGTTCAGAACTTTGGTACCGGGTGCAAACTTTACTTTCTTGGTTACATAGCCCACGGCAGAGAACGTCAGTTCGTCCCAGCCTTTGCGGGTTTCGACTTGGTATTCGCCTTTCGCATTGGAGATTCCCCCGACGCCTTTTCCTTCGTATTGCACGGTGATGTACATCAATGGTTCGTGCGTGAGGGAGTCTGTGATGACACCCTTTATCTGGGCAGATGCGCCGATAGAGGCGAGCAGGAATAGCAGAAATAGGAAGAAAGAGTTATATCGTTGCTTCATATGTTTCATAATCAAGCCGCAAAGTTAGCAAATTACTGTTAATCGAGAAGCAAATATAATCTAAAGAAATAAGAGGAATGTTTAAGTAGTGAACAACTTCTTAAATGCATTTCTCGGGGGGAGTCCTCAGTTGTTACTTTTGAGTATCCCCGTTGAGAAGCGTCTGTACGATGCGTTCTGCCGTACGTCCGTCCCATCGGTCGGGCAGGGTGGTGTGTTTCCATTCTCCGTGCAGCAACTTGTCGAGCGAAGCGGAGAGGGCGAAGGAGTTTTCGCCTACCAACTCATTTGTGCCGATGCGCCAGGTTTCGGGATGCTCGGCATAAGTATTGAGGGTGATACAGGGAACGTCGAGGAAGGTCGCTTCTTCGGCTATATTGCCCGAGTCGGTGACGATACCTTTGGCCTGGTTGATGAGGAAGCCGAAGTGTAGGTAACTCTGCGGAGGCAGGATGTGCAGGTTGGGCGCGTTCAGCCCCAATGATTTTACTGCTTTCTCTACATAGGGATGTAGAGGGGCGACGATGGGCATACCGTCGGCCTTTTCGATTACGGTCTGAATCAGGGAGTGCAATACGGCTTTCTTCTCCAACAGGTCGTGGCGGTTGAGGGTGAGCAACAGATAGTTGCCTTTGCGCAGGCCGAGGGTGGAGAACCACATGGGTTGCACCAGGCGGTGACGGTTGTATCGGATCGTATCAATCAGAATGTTACCCACGTAATGGATGTATTCCGGTATCATGCCTTCCTGGTTAAGGTTCCGGTTTGCCACCATGCCGGCGGTAAAGAGGTAATCGGAGATAGCGTCTACGATGGTACGGTTCACCTCGCGAGGCATGTTCATATCGAAGGAGCGGGTGCCGGCTATGACGTGTGCCACCTTTAACCCGCGTTTCTTGGCAACGATGGAGCAACTCATGGTAGCTGTCATATCATCCACCACCAGTACTACCTGTGCAGGGTTGGTGTCCAACTCTTTCTCAAAAGCGAGCATGATATCGGCGGCAACCTGTGAGTGGTCGTGCCCGCTGACGCCCAGGTGAGCATCGGGCTTTCTCATGGCAAGGTCGGAGAAGAGGGAAGCGTCCAGGCTGGTGTCATCTTCTGTTCCGGTGTAAACTAAGCGGTAAGAGATATTCTTGCCTGCCTCTCTTGCTGCGTCGATGGCACGGCAGATGGGAGCTATTTTCATGAAATTGGGACGTGCGCCCGATACAATCGTTATTTTCATTGTCGTAGTGGTGAAAATTGATGGAACAAAAATACGTTTTCTTAGGGAAATTATTTGTTACTTTGCCGATAAATTAACTGTGATATGCCAACATTTGTTCAGATACTCGATTTTATCGGTACGTTTGCCTTCGCTATCAGCGGCATACGTCTGGCTTCGGCCAAACGCTTCGACTGGTTTGGGGCGTATGTAGTAGGTTTTGTAACTGCCATCGGCGGCGGTACGATACGCGATTTGTTGCTGGACGTTACTCCCGGCTGGATGACGGACCCCATCTACTTGATATGTACCGGGCTTGCCTTGCTCTGGGTAATTCTTTTCGGAAAGCATCTTATCCATTTGCACAATACATTCTTCATTTTCGACAGTATCGGGTTGGCACTGTTTACGGTGGTTGGTGTGGGCAAGAGCCTCTCGCTGGGCTATCCTTTCTGGGTTGCCATCATCATGGGTAGCATCACCGGAGCTGCGGGCGGTGTGATTCGCGACGTTTTCATCAACGAAATCCCTTTGATATTCCGAAAGGAGATTTATGCAATGGCGTGTGTAGTGGGCGGTGCTGTCTATTGGATTTGCGATCTTGTAGGAATGGAGTCGTTCCTTTGCCAGATTATAGGCGGTGCATCGGTGTTTGTTACACGCATCCTGGCGGTGAAGTACAACATCTGTCTGCCCATCCTTTCGGGCAATGAAGAAGGGAAAGGGGAATAACCGTTTGCTCGTTGAAATAGGAATCCCCGGCATTTGCAACTGTAATGCCGGGGATTCTTTTTGTTTGTTGTTTTAAGTTATTGGGAACCGGTGTTCCGTTTTAGAACATGGCATCCTTGGTATTGAACAATTTGCGTTCGCTCAGTTTCACTACTTTGCCGAATTTCTCCAGTTTCTTCAGGTCGATGCTTTTCGGATCGCCCATGATACCGATGCAGTAAGGTTTCCCTTTTATATTCTCTTCGTAGAATTTCACAATATCGTCGAAGGTCAATACGTCTACTTTCGGCAGGTTCTCTTTGGCGGGGTCATCCGTATAGCCTCTATATCCCAATTCTACCAGTTCCATCGCTTTGTAGCGGAAACTCGGATGACTGGTCAGCATGGACTGGCGGAGATAGCTCTTGATATTATCAATACGTTTCGGGTTCTTGGGCATATCGTTGATAAGACCCATCAGTACTTCCAAAGCGTCGTTTGCTTTGTCGTTCTGGGTACCGATATATCCACGCAGGTAACTTGCTTTTCCTGCTATATTCTGTGTTCCGACGTATGCGTAGGCCGAATAAGCCATAGAACGCTTTTCGCGGATCTCATTTAAAACAAGACCGGTGAAGTCCAAACCGAAATATTGGTTGAATGCACTGCGCAGTACATCGTCCTTTTTATCGGCTTTCTGCATGGGAATGTAAAGGTGTATCTGTGCTTGCTCGGCATCACTGTTGGGTAGGAAGTAGACTGTATTTTCAGTGACCGGCACCATTTCCTTTACTTGCGGAGAGTTGGACGGACGTTCGTTTGCCACCAGCGGGAGATTCTTGTTCAGAATATCATAAGTTTGTTCGAAAGGAAGCGTTCCGGTATAGAATATCTTGGCTTCATAGTTGGAAGCACGGTTGATATCGCCTGTCAACTCGGATATTTGCAACTCATAGATCTCCTTGTCGGTTGGTTCATCGATGTAATCGGATTTCTCTCCGTAGAGCATGTATTGGTGCAGGGCCTCACTAAGGATGCTGACGTTCTCTTTGCGTTGTTGGCGCATACCCATTTCCGAACCCTTCAGGCGTGCCAGTTGTCTGTCGTCCAATTTAGGCATCAGAATCTGTCGGGAGAGGAGTTGGCAGGCTTGCGGCAATGTTTCCTCGTAGCCTTCCATTATAACATATAGGTTGTCTGCATCAGCCGATACGTGGCAGGTTGCATTCAGTTTGCTAAGTTCTTCTTTCAGTTGCTGCGGTTCATAAGCTCCCATGATACCGGCATTGTTCATCAGGTTTGCGGCAAAACCCAGTTTGGGGAATTCACGCTCGCCGGCTCCGTATTGTACTACCAATTGGAAGATGTTGTTCTCCTTGTTTGGTGTATAATACATTTTGGAACGTTCGTTCAGTTGCTTTATCTGTACCTCGCCATAGTCCACAAAGTTCTCGTCTACCTGTCCGAAAGGCATATTCTTGAACTGTGTGGCGTATAGAGATTCTTGGCCTACCGGTGGCTCTATGGGTTTGTAACCCGGTTTTTCTATCTTGCCGTTTTTGCTCGGCTTGCCTTTTTCAATATAGAGTGCCAGGTAATTGTCCGACAGGTATTCTTTGGCTACACGTTTGATGTCTTCGGTGGTGATGGCCATGATTTTATCTTTGTAGTTCAATACCTCGCCCAGATCTTGCTCGTTATAGAAAGCATTCATCAATATCATGGCTTTTTCTTCGTTCGATTCCATCTGCAAGTCGAATTGTCGGCACAATTCAGCTTTGATGGCATCGATCTTCCAGTCTTCAAATTCCCCGTTAGCAATCTGCTGGATGGCTTTTAGTGCTTTCTTTTCGGCACTCTTGTTGGATTCGAAACGGCGTTGGTTTTCATCGTAGAGTGGGATAGCGCTTACAATGGCACGCCCTTGTTCGCGGAAGGTTCGTGCATAGGCGCCGGCACTGGTCAGCTCGCCATCCAGTACCAGCTTATCCATAGTTCCTGTCTGGCTGTTGTTGTTCAGCAGAGATAAGGCGATATCCAGCGCATCTTCATCGGGATGTCCGGCAGGTACGCCTTTGAATATTAACGAAACTTGTGGGTAGAAACCTATTTTTGCCGAATATTGTGTGCGGCCTTTGATTTCAAGGTTGGGATAGACTTTGCGTTCGGGGATCGGCTTCTTGGGCAGGCGTCCGAAGGCAGCATTGATACGTCCGCTGATTTGTTGTGCTTTGATGTTTCCGACCAGTACCAGTACCATGTTTTCGGGTACATACCATTGTTCGTAGAATTCAATCAATTTACTTAATTGCGGGTTTTTCAGATGTTCGGGCAAGCCGATGATGGCACGGGAGTAAGGATGCCCTGCAAAGGCTTTCTCCATGACAAACTGGTTTTGTACCCGTCCTTGGTCATCTTGCGCACGGTTGTATTCCTCATATACATTTTCCAATTCCGATTGGAAAGAACGGAATACCGGATACATAAAACGTTGGGAAGATATCTCCAGCCATTTATTGACTTGATAGGCAGGGAAAGAACAGTGATAGAAAGTCCAGTCGTAATAGGTTCCTGCATTCACTCTTTTGGCACCGATGCTTTCCATCAGGTTGGAATATTCGTTGGGAAGACTGAGTTTGCCGGCTTTGACAGTCAGTTCATTGATTTCTTTGCTGATAGCTTCTTTTTTTCCCGGATCGGCTTCTTGAGCCATTTGATCGTACTTAGCGATGATTTCTTTGTAGATAGGTTCTTCTTCTGTCCAGTCCAGGGCACCGATCTTATCAGTGCCTTTAAACATGACGTGTTCCAGATAGTGAGCCAGCCCCGTGTATTTCTCAGGATCATTGATAGAGCCTGCCCGTACACCTACTAATCCGAATACATCGGATTTAGAATCGTCTTCCCATATATATACGGAAAGGCCGTTCTTTAGCTTGAATGCTTTCAATCCTTGACCGAAGGAAGGCAAGGAGATAAAGAAAGCAGCCAGCAAAAGAAGTGACTTAATTTGAAATGCTTTCATAAAATAAAGTGTTTTTTTGTAAATAAAGTGTTTTCTTATATGTATACAAAGCTATGAAAAAATCACATATCTTCTACGAAATCATCGGAAAAAAGATAGCTTTTAGGTGTTGGTACCGCCCAAAAACTGTCAAAAACAGGGGTGAAAACTGTCAATTGATAGTTTTTGCCCCTAATAAAAATCGTATTCCGTCCCCTGCAGTTTCAAATCTTCCTTATACTTGCAACCGTAAAACCTAAACCAATATTAACCATTTTAAAAATTGAGCAAAGTATGAATACTTACAGTTTTAGAAAAGATTTACTTGCAGTGCAAGAAGAACTGCTTCGCTTTGCATACAAGTTGACAGCCGACCGGGAAGAAGCGAATGATTTGTTGCAAGAGACATCTCTTAAGGCTTTGGACAACGAAGACAAGTTTGAACCTGAGACCAATTTCAGGGGTTGGATGTACACAATTATGCGTAATATCTTCATTAATAACTATCGGAAAATAGTTCGTGAACAAACATTTGTAGACCAGACCGACAACCTATATCACTTGAGTATGCCCCAAGATTCGGGTTTTGCAAGTACCGAGGGGGCTTATGATTTAAAAGAAATGCATCGCATCGTCAATTCCCTTCCCCGCGATTATAAAGTTCCTTTCTCCATGCATGTTTCCGGCTTTAAGTATCGTGAAATAGCCGAGCGTCTGGGACTGCCTCTTGGAACCGTCAAAAGTAGGATTTTCTTTACCCGTCAGAAGTTGCAGGAAGAATTGAGAGATTTTGTTTGATTATTAATAGTTAAATTTCAGTCGGGCGCGACAATATGATATTAAACATGTCTTTTGGATGGAATTTTGAGGGATTATTCGTGACTATATGTCAGAATAATCTCTTATATTTGTATATGTTAAGTTAACCGAAGAAATAATCCCTTATTACTTACTATGATGAAAAAGGAAATTAAATTCAGTCTTGTTTACCGGGATATGTGGCAGTCTTCCGGTAAGTATCAACCCCGGGTAGACCAATTGGTACGCATTGCTCCGCTAATAGTTGAGATGGGTTGTTTTGCGCGGGTTGAAACCAATGGTGGTGCCTTTGAACAGGTAAACCTGCTTTATGGTGAGAATCCTAATAAAGCTGTACGGGCTTTTACCCGGACTTTCAGAGAAGCCGGCATTCAGACGCATATGCTCGACCGTGGACTGAATGCCTTGCGTATGTATCCTGTTCCGGCAGATGTACGTCGGCTGATGTACAAAGTAAAACATGCCCAAGGTGTTGATATCACCCGCATCTTCTGTGGACTGAATGAGACGAGAAATATTATTCCTTCCATCAAATATGCCCTGGAAGCGGGAATGATACCGCAAGCCACGCTCTGCATTACTTATTCTCCTGTACATACAGTGGAGTATTACGCTGAAATTGCCGACCGGCTGGTTGAAGCCGGAGCACCTGAAATCTGTTTGAAGGATATGGCAGGTATTGGCCGTCCGGGCATGTTGGGGCAGTTGGTGAAAACCATTAAGGAGAAGCATCCCGAAGTGTTGATACAGTATCACGGTCATAGTGGTCCCGGACTGTCTATGGCTTCTATTCTTGAAGTATGCGAGAACGGTGCCGATATTATTGATGTGGCTATGGAACCTATTTCATGGGGAAAGGTACACCCTGATGTAATTTCTGTGCAAGCCATGCTGAAAGATTTAGGATTCCAGGTACCCGAGATAAATATGAAGGCCTATATGAAAGCCCGTGCCATGACGCAAGAGTTTATTGACGACTTCTTGGGCTACTTCATGGATCCTACGAACAAGCACATGTCCTCGCTTTTGTTGAAGTGCGGACTGCCCGGTGGCATGATGGGGTCTATGATGGCCGACTTGAAAGGCGTACATTCCGGTATCAACATGATATTGAGAGGCAAGAACGAGCCAGAACTCAGCATTGACGACCTGTTGGTGATGCTCTTCGACGAGGTGGAATATGTATGGCCTAAGTTGGGGTATCCCCCGTTGGTAACTCCGTTCAGCCAATACGTGAAGAATGTTGCCTTGATGAACCTTATGCAGCAAGTGAAGGGCGAAGAGCGTTGGACAATGATAGACAACCATACCTGGGATATGATTCTGGGTAAGAGCGGACGTCTTCCCGGTGCTTTGGCTCCCGAAATTGTGGAATTGGCCAAATCCAAAGGATATGAATTCGTAGATACAGACCCGCAATTGAACTATCCGGATGCTTTGGATGAGTATCGCAAGGAGATGGATGAGAATGGCTGGGAATATGGCGACGATGATGAGGAACTTTTCGAATTGGCTATGCACGACAGGCAATATCGCGATTATAAGTCGGGTGCTGCCAAGAAGCGTTTCGAGGATGATTTGCAACGTGCTAAGGATGCCGCTATGGTGAAGAACGGATACTCGGAAGAAGAGATTAAAAGATTGAAGCGTGCCAAAGCCGATCCTATTATTGCACCGGCTAAAGGACAGGTGCTTTGGGAAGTCTCTGTAGAAGGACCCTCTTCGGCACCCTTTATCGGACGTAAATACCAGCATGATGAAGTATTCTGCTATCTTTCTACACCGTGGGGAGAGTATGAGAAGATACTGACCGGATTTACAGGTCGTATCGTCGAAATCTGCGCTCAACAGGGTGATACTGTTAATAAGGGCGATGTGATAGCCTATATTCAGCGAAGTGATATTTTTGCATAAGTAGTTGGCTATTCTGCCTTTTCCATTTCCGCCGTTTTCAAAGGAAGGATGAATGTAAATGTTGTCCCTTTTCCCATTTCGGAAGCGGCGGAAATGTTTCCACCCAAGCGCTCGATAATACTCTTACAGATAGATAGCCCCAATCCGGTGCCTTGTGCAAAGGTATTTACCTTGACAAAGCGTTCGAATATGCGGTTTAGTTTGTCTGCTGCAATGCCTATACCTGTGTCGGTGACATGAAATACAACATGGTCTCCTTCTCGCCGATACCCGTAGCTGATACTGCCGGAAGTCGTGAACTTGAAGGCATTTCCTATCAAGTTGGATATTACCTGGAAGATACGGTTTTTGTCTCCGTCTATCACAATGCTTTCATCCGAGGACTCATATATCAACTCGACGCCTTCAGGGCAGCGTACGAGGTGTGCATCGTATATCTCTTTGCAGAGTGGATGAAGATGCACCGGAGTGATGGTAAATTCCAGAATGCCCGATTCTATCTTCGACAGATCAAGAATTTCGTTAATGAGTTGGAGCAATCGTTCGTTGTTGGCTTCTACAATTTCATAATAGCTTAATCGCTCTTCTGTGTCCGTGCTTTCGGCTATGATGCGCGAGAAACCTACAATCGCATTGAGCGGCGTGCGTATTTCGTGGCTCATATTGGCAAGGAATGCTGATTTCAATTGATCCGATGTTTCGGCTTTTTCCTTGGCAATAAGCAACTCGCGTTTCATTTGCTCCATTTCTGTGATGTCCCATTCGATATTCAACAGGATGGGCGGGAAGTCTTTACTTTCGATTTTGATCTTTCGCTTGTCCAGATAGATGGTTTTCTCGTTACCGTCATGCTCCTCTGCAATCCAGTGCATTTCTTTACCGGTTTTGGCAATCTCAATATCTTGGGCTCTTTTCTCCTGTGCTTCTTCCAGAGGATAGAAGTCAAAGTCGTCTTTGCCCCAGGCTTCTTGCATGGGAATGTTGCGGTTATAGGATTCGCGGTTGCGATAGAGATATTTGAATCCGTTATTGATGTCTTTTACAACGATACCTGCCGGAAGGTTGGCGATCACTTTATCCAAAACCTGGTTAAACAACTTAATCTGCTGTTCGTGCCGGATACGTTGGGATATGTCCCGACCAAATACCCATATCGTTTCTACACCTTCGTCGCTGGTTACCCAATATGCATTCCCTTCGTATGCCAATATTTCAGGATGTTCTTCCAGGGGTTGGTAAATGATGAAGCTGTTATTATCTTTTTCTTTTTTTATGGTTGCCATCATATCTTCCCATACCCGTTTATTGTTGTCGGACGATGCGAGTTCGGGAAATTTCATTTTAGTGATATCTTCCGTATTCCCTATATTGTAATATTTTTTAAAGAGCCGGTTTGCAAAGACCAAAGTACCGTCTTCACGGGCGGCAAAGATGTTTTCAGTAGAATTATTGATGGCGTGTGTCAGAAGATTGATGTCATTACGCCTTTTTTGAATATCTGTAATATTCTGTATATATCCCTCTAAAATAATATTACCATCTTCATGTTCTTCCCGTGCGAAAGCCTTGAGGCGAATATAGAAGATTTGGTTATCAAAAAGAATGCGGTAGTCTACACTGTCTTCCACGTTTCCTTCCAGGTTGCGTGCAAGCCAGTTGTTAAAAGAGCACAAATCTTCGCGTAAAATGTGCTGTCTGTAAACGTCAAGTGATATCCTTTGTTCTTCTTCGGTACACATGATGCCGGTATGGCCCTGGTAACAGAAAAGATGCCGTTTTTTCTCATAGCTCCACATGCCGATGAGGGCAGCCTTCTGGATTTCGTTGAGCTCATGATTTCTTTTTTCAAGTTCCAGTTTGCGCTGGCTTCTCTCTGTGATGTCCCGATATTGGCAAAGTACCATATCGTTGTATGGACACATGATGCACTTAAAATAGTAGGTCGTGTTACCCAAGGACATTTCATAGTTACGCACAAAGCGAATTTTATGTGTCAATACCTTCTCGAAGTCCGGGTAGACTTGCTGATAGGTCTTTTCCGGTATTAGTTGGAATAAGTTCTTGCCCAGCAGTTTTTCTTCCGTCAGGAACCAAAGATCTACATTGTAAATTGCAATATCCACACAGACACCATTTTTATCTAAAAGAATCATGGTATCTGATGTGAGTTTCAACAGTCTTTCGGCGTTCTCGGTCTTTTTTAGAATACTTTCCATCTTTGTAGTTTGCTATGCTCTTTTCGCCTTTTCCCATGCGCCGCTTGCATTTCCTTTGCGCTTGCGCAGGTAGTTAAATCCTCTGATGACATTGATATTCATAAAGAGGAAGTAGTAGGGGATAAAGAGTATCTTGTTTTTTATGTGTTTTGTTGAAAGGTAATAGCCCCAGCTTCCCATGAGATAGAAAAGCACTTGCAGCACCAAAATAATGGTGTAGAGCAAAGGCGCATCTGCTGTGAAAAGGAGAATTGCGTTGAGGGGAAGTAGCAGGAATAATAAGATAGGAGTAAGCGACCAGCGCAACACTCGGTGAGATATATATTGGAAACAGAATGTGCCGTATCGGAAAGGATTCAACAACGGACGCAGACGCCAGATGGATTGCAAGCCTCCGGCAGCAATACGTACCTTGCGTTTCTCTTCTTCGCGCATGTCCGCCGAACCGTTTTCAACAGCATAAGCATTGGCGCAGTAGGCAATAGTATATCCGTGCATGACGATACGCAGGGAAAGTATGAAGTCGTCGAGCAGTGTGTCCGTCTTCATTTCTTCGAACAGTTCGCGGCGGATGGCAAACAACTCGCCTGCTGCACCTACTGCCGAATAAAGACGGGAATCAAGTGCTTTGAGGGTGGATTCATATTTCCAATACAAACCTTCGCCACCGGAAGCGGCATTATCTTTTGTTTGTATGGCAATACGTTTTTCTCCTGCTACGCAGCCCACTTTAGGATCAGTAAAGGCATATACTATCTCTCGTAGGGCTTCACGGTTGAGGTGGGTGTTGGCATCAGTAAATACAACGAGAGGAGTTTCGACGAAGTGTATGCCCCGGTTGAGTGCGGCAGTTTTTCCCTGACGCTGGGATTGATGGAGCACGGTAGCTTGTGGCCAATGGGAGAGGCGGTCGTTGGTGTGATCATTACTGCCGTCTGTCACCCAGAGAATGTGGAGTTTGTCTGCCGGATAATCCAGCTCGAGGCAGTTACGCATCTTTTCATCCACAACATCTTCTTCATTATAGGCGGCAATGAACAAGGTCAGCTCGGGCAACTCTTCATCGGCAGGCATCGGGCGATGAATGGGTTTACGGAAACATTCTTTTATCTTAACGAGAAGATATAAGAGTATTCCATACCCTACGTAGGTGTAAAATACTATGAATAGGCTGATCCAGAATATTATTTCAATGGCTTTCATTGCGTCAGATTATTTACTTTCTTAATTTAAAAGAAAATATGGCTGCCAAAAGTATGGATAATCTTTTACTGATGCAAGAAAATGTGCGAAAAACAGCACCTGCTTTATGCAACTTGTTGCATAAAATCAGAAAGCTTCTGTCATATTGAAGTAGAATAAGGTCTGATTATTTACTGTATTCTTACCCAAATCCAGACGAACATTCATACGGGGCTGTACCTCAATGCGCAGGCCTATTCCGTAATTGGGTAATACTCCTTCTATTTTGCCGGGAGTGGGTCCCATGAAGCCGCAGCCGGTCCATGCCACGAAGCCTACATGATTAAGCATTCGCTTGGTCCACGTGCTGCGATCTGTATTAATCATTTGGCGATATTCAGCCATGACGACGTGTGAGGACTTGTCCCGGTATTGCCCCATATAGTAGCCGCGCAGATCGAAAGGTGTCCCGGTAAGGGCATATTGAGTCAAGGGTACATCTCCGAATACGTTCTTGGTCTGTGCTGTCCAGGCAAGCACCTTGCGGTTGCCCAATGATTTGTATTGCCGATAGTCTATTTCCAGTCGGTAGAAGGTTTGGTCACTGCCGATAAACTTGGCATACATCATACCACGGAAGTCGAGATACATGCCTCGATAGGCATTGGCAGGTACGTCGCGGCTATCATAAGTCAGCAAGAAACCTACGCCGGAGTTGAAGTTATTGTAGCCATTAGCGGTGCCGCCTGCCTTTTTATAAGAAGATTCGTCTACGAGAAACTTGGCCGGCTCCGTCAGATGGTCATAATTAATGTCGATTTGAGGACCGGCAAAAACATTGCTGTTACCCAGTCGGAACAGAAACCAGGGATTGATTTGTACGCCGCTATATCGGTACTTGCTGGTGCTGTCACTGCGTATGTAATCCCTGTTGGTTTTATAACCGAGGCCGTAGAAATTCTCTTCCGTATTCTTATAACTGAACTTACCGAAGATACGGAAACGGTCTCCTTTAAAGAATAGTTGTGGTTTGGAGAAGAGGTTGATGCCTCCCTTGAACATAAAAGCGATGGCTACAGGAACTACGGAACGCAATTGGATACTGTCGCTTGGATTTATGCGGAATGTCATCAAGGCACTTCCTCCAAGTACGGCACCAAAGTCGGGGGTATAACTGGGACCACCCAAGATGTTGTAATGCAAGTTTCTACGTGCTACTTTTTGCTTGCGTAATTCTTTTTTTGTCAATGCAGGAGTTGTGTCGTTGGTTACAACAGTCGTTTGGTCTTGGGCTGAAATGGCAGTGGTTGCCAGTATCAGTGTGATAATAATCAGTATATATCTTTTCATATTGTACGAAATGTGGCTGCAAAGGAAACTAATTTCTTTTAAATAGTTTTCAAAGGAATAGATAATTATTCTAAAGATGTCACTAAAATTTTCAAAAAAGACATTACTTACAGTCAACGCAACTTCGGTCGTTATATTCTCTGGCGATATAGGTAGGTCTGTTTTTAGTCTCATTGAAGATCCTTCCCAGATATTCACCGATTACTCCCAAAGAGATAAGCTGGACTCCGCCTAAGAACAGGATGACAATCATCAGACTGGGAAATCCTTGTACTGGATCTCCCCATATCAAGGCTTTCACAAGAACAATGCACATATAGGTGAATGCAACCAATGAAATAATAAAACCGATAATACTGGATAGTCGTAACGGGGCAATTGTAAAGGATGTGAGCCCATTTATTCCTAAATTCAGTAAATTCCAAAAATTCCATTTTGAATGTCCTGTTATCCGGTCGTTAGAATGGTAACATATCTCCTTCTTTTTATAGCCAATCCAGCAAAATAAACCTTTGGAATATCGTTCGCATTCGCGTAGCTTTTGCAAAGATTGAATACACTTTCTATCCAACAACCGGAAGTCACCTACATTTTGCTGAATATTGCCATGAGTGAGTTTCTGCAATAATTTATAATAGGACAGGGATATATGTTTACGGAACCAGTTCTCTTTACCTCGCGTGGTGCGCTTGGCATATACATCCTCGTATCCTTCTTCCCAGTGTTGAAGCATCTGTGGAATCAGATGAGGGGGATGTTGCAGGTCAGCATCCATCACTACTACACAGTCTCCTGTGACATAGTCGAATCCTGCCAGCATGGCAATTTCTTTTCCGAAATTGCGCGTCAGGTCCACGTAACAAATCCTCTTGTCGGTAACTCGCCATTCTTTGATGAGTTGAAGCGTACAATCAGAACTTCCATCATTTACAAACAAAACTTCCCATTCGTACTGGTTGTTTGCAGTCATCACCTTGTTAAGTTCAGAATGAAGAAGAGGCAATGACTTTTCTTCGTTATAGGCTGGAATGAGTATAGATACTTTCTTCATAAGGTACTTTCGATTAAAAGAAATTGTCATTCAGGCTTTCCCTGCTCGCTCTTATGCTGCAGCAGTAAATCAAAATTTAGCCTGTTTTGCTTGAAAGCTTCTGTGTTTCTCCAAGTTTGAGTATAGCGATATGTGCAGAATGATAGACCGGACAAATAGATAAAAAGTATAAAAAATAGCAGGGCTTTTTTCCAGTTTGCCTTAATGTGCTCATAAAGTTTCACTCCTCCCAAAGATATCAATATTCCCGAACCAATGAGAGAGAGGTAGATATAGCGATCAGCTATTGTAATCATACGTGGCAGTGGTATAATATGCAGCACCAATAACAAATGGTATACGAAAAAGAAAATGCAGAAGAGGGCTATCGGTTTTTTTCGTAATTTGTAGATTATCCCTGCAAGTATCGGGATTACCAATACGTAGAGCCAAAGCCATATGGAAGGAGATTCTTCTGATTTGAACAGTTGTCCATGAAAGTATGTCAAATCCCAAGGAAGGATTGAAGTGCGTATATAATAAACCAAAGAATAACACCCCAGCACCAGACGGTTTACCCAAGAGTAATTGACTGTATCTGAAAGGGAACGGTTGTTTATTTGCAGCGTTATCCAAGTTATTCCCAGAGCTATGACTACATAAGGAATTTTATCAATATATATCTTCCAATTTGTCATTTTACGCTTTAGTACTAACCAATCTATCAGCAATAATACTCCTGGTAAGGTTACGAATTGTTCTTTGCAGCCCATTGCAAGGATAGTGCATAGACAGCTGATTATTAGATAGGTAATGTGCCCTTTAGTTTCTGGATTGGTATATTGCACATATAGCAATAATGCGGTCAAATAAAAAAATCCTCCCAATACGATTTTGGAAGCACTGATCCAAGCCACACTCTCTACTTGTGCCGGATGAACGGCGAAGATGAGAGCTGTGAAAAATGCGATGAATGCTGCTTTATGACTATCTGTACTTCTTGCCAATAGCAGAAAAATGAGCCGGTACACTATGATGACGTTGAGTACATGGAATAACAAGCTGCCTCCATGAAACCAGGAAGCATCGTACCTGCCTATCTGGAAGAGTAATACATAGTATAGCTGGTTTATAGGGGAGTACTGTCCATAATAAACAGTTGTAAAAATATGCTGGATGTTTGGTCGGGTAAACCCGCTTTCGGTCATTTTGTTGATTACCATCCATGAGTCGTCTACCCGATATAGGAAAGCATGTCCTATTATCTGATAAAAGATAATCAATGTAACGGCTGCTAATACACTAATAAATAGAGTATTTATCCATATTCTTGAGTTCATCTGCTTTGCCATTTTGTGTTTATATGTGCGGCAAAGTTAATACTAAAAGATAATTATTTTGAAGATGCCGCTAAAAATATCAAAAAAGAATTTACTTTTGTCTGTCAAATGGGATTCTCTGACTATTTTATAACTAAAATATTTAATACGCAATGAAGAAACGATTTTTATCTGTAATTTTTTTTAGTGCTGCGCTGTTTTCTTTGCAGGCACAAAATGGGAAGGGGGGCATCAGCCCGGATATGCTCGAACAAATCAAGCAAAGTTATCAGGGAACAGCTTCGGACAAAGCACTCCGCAATGCCATAGGTAGCAATGATATCCGTAAATTGGCACTTAATCAGGAGAACCTGACAGGCATGGATACGCATTTTTCCATTAAAGTCAATTCTAAAGGTATTACAGACCAGAAGTCATCCGGCCGTTGCTGGCTATTTACCGGTTTGAATGTAATGCGTGCCAAGGCACTTGCCAAGTATGATCTCCCATCTTTTGAATTCTCAGAAATTTATCCCTTCTTTTGGGATCAGTTGGAGAAATCCAATCTCTTCCTGCAAGGTATCCTTGACACTAGTAAGAGTCCGATGAGTGACAAAACTGTCGAATGGCTCTTCCAGCATCCGTTGAGTGATGGCGGTACGTTTACTGGAGTGGCAGACATCGTATCAAAATACGGTCTTGTTCCCAAGGAAGCTATGCCGGAGACGAACAGCAGTGATAATACTTCGCGCATGGCAAACCTGATTTCTCTGAAGTTGAAAGAATATGGTCTGCAACTTCGCGAAATGGCTGCCAATGGTGCCAAAGCTGCTACGCTGGAGAAAGAAAAAACGACAATGCTTGGCACCATCTATCGTATGCTGGTATTGAACCTTGGTGTACCTCCTACAGAATTCGACTATGTTCGTAAAGATACCAAAGGAAACCCTGTTGAAACGGAGCACCATACCCCGATGTCTTTCCTCGAAAAATATGGTGACAAGCAGCTGCTGACCAACTATGTGATGCTGATGAATGACCCCAGCCGTGAATACTACAAATGCTATGAGATAGACTATGACCGCCATCGCTACGACGGCAAAAACTGGACTTATGTCAACCTGCCCATAGAGGACATCAAAGAGATGGCTATTGCTTCCTTGAAGGATAGTACCATGATGTACTTCTCCTGCGATGTGGGCAAATGCCTGAATTCTGAACGCGGTCTGCTCGATGTCAGAAACTATGACTACGAATCCTTGATGGGAACTACCTTCGGGATGGATAAAAAGCAACGCATTCAAACTTTTTCCAGTGGTTCATCTCATGCCATGACGCTGATGGCTGTTGACCTGAACAAAGACGGAAAACCCGTTAAGTGGATGGTAGAAAACAGCTGGGGAGCTTCAGCCGGCTATCAGGGGCATCTCATTATGACTGACGAATGGTTCAACGAATATATGTTCCGCTTGGTAGTAGAGACAAAATATGTTCCTGCCAAAGTGATGGAACTCTTCAAACAGAAACCACTCCGCTTGCCGGCATGGGATCCGATGTTCGCAGAAGAAAATTAGTCATAAGCCTCTCTATGATGCAAAATCCGACAAATAGAACAATCCCACTTTCCTCGTACCTCGTTCGTACCCGGTTCGTACCCGAGTCGTACCTGGTTCGCTTATTTTCTCCCCCTATAGAAGCAAAGGAGAAGCGAACCTGGTACGAAGGAGAAGTGAAATAGAACAAAAAGAAATAGAGCAGAAAGGAATTACGGAAATTTCTCCGTAATTCCTTTCGTTTTTACTCTTTATTCATATTCTTTTTTACTACTTTTGCGCTCAAATTAATGAAACCATTATTTTATATAAACGCATGGCAAATGTAATTAAGTTACGTAAAGGCCTTGACATCAACCTGAAAGGTAAGGCTTCTCAGGAGTTTATGTCTGTGAAAGAACCGGGATTCTACGCATTGGTTCCTGAAGATTTTACGGGTATTACTCCGAAGGTAGTAGTCAAAGAACAGGAATATGTGATGGCCGGAGGACCCTTGTTTATCGACAAGAATCATCCTGAATTGAAATTTGTTTCGCCCGTTAGCGGCGTAGTGACAAGCGTGGAGCGTGGTGCACGCCGTAAGGTGTTGAACATTGTCGTTGAGGCTGCCACCGAACAGGACTACGAAGAATTTGGCAAGATGGACCCGTCCAAGATGAACGGCCAGGAAGTAAAAGAAGCTCTTTTGCAAGCCGGTATGTTCGCTTTTATCCGCCAACGTCCGTATGACGTAATCGCCGATCCTACGGTGACTCCGAAAGCTATCTTTGTTTCGGCTTTCGACAGTAATCCGCTGGCTCCCGATTTCGAATTTGCTCTGAAAGGAGAAGAAACAAACTTCCAGACAGGACTCGACGCTTTGTCAAAGATGGCAAAGACGTATCTGAACATTAGTGTAAAACAGAAGGCTACCGCTCTGACGCAAGCCAAGAACGTTACTATTACTGCTTTTGACGGACCTCATCCGGCAGGTAATGTGGGGGTACAAATCAACCACCTCTCTCCGGTGGTAAAAGGCGAAACGGTATGGACTATCGGTGCAGAAGCTGTTGTCTTCATCGGACGCCTGATGAATACCGGTCGCGTGAATCTGACCCGTACGGTAGCCGTAACGGGTTCTGAAGTGTTGAAACCCGCTTACTGCAAGTTGCAAGTAGGTGCATTGCTGACGAACGTTTTCCAGGGTAATGTGACTACCGGTAAAGATCTTCGCTACATCAGCGGTAACGTACTTACCGGCAAGAAGGTTTCTTCGAATGGCTTCTTGGGTGCTTTCGACAATCAGCTGTCGGTAATTCCCGAAGGAGACGAAATTCACGAAATGCTGGGTTGGATTATGCCGCGTTTCAATCAATTCAGTGTCAACCGCTCATACTTCAGTTGGTTGATGGGCAAGAAGGAATATGTGCTCGATGCACGTATCAAGGGTGGTGAACGTCACATGATCATGTCGGGTGAATACGACCGTGTATTCCCGATGGATATCTTCCCCGAATATTTGCTGAAAGCAATCATTGCAGGTGATATTGACCGTATGGAGGCTTTGGGCATCTACGAAGTAGCTCCTGAAGACTTTGCCCTCTGCGAATTCGTTTGTTCTTCCAAAGTGGAAGTACAGCGCATCGTACGTGCCGGACTCGATATGCTTCGTGCTGAAATGGCATAATTCAATTAAAAATATAAGAATTAAAGATTAAAAATGAAAGCGTTAAGAAATTATCTCGATAAGATAAAGCCGAACTTTGAAGAAGGCGGCAAATTCCACGCATTTCGTTCGGTGTTCGACGGCTTCGAAACATTCTTGTTTGTGCCCAACACTACCTCGAAATCGGGAACGCATATTCACGACTCTATCGACAGCAAACGCATCATGTCGAT